>DAOWLV010000343.1 GCA_030643455.1 Candidatus Krumholzibacteriia bacterium
CATGCCGACCAGATGGTTCGCGGCACGATCGTGCTGCCCAATGGAACCGGCAAGTCCGTCCGGGTACTCGTGATCACACGTGGCCCCAAGGAGCAGGATGCCAAGGACGCCGGAGCCGACATGGTCGGCGCCGACGAATACCTGCCCAAGATCAAGGACGGCTGGACTGACGTCGACATCATCATCGCCACCCCCGACATGATGGGTGAGCTCGGAAAGCTGGGTCGTATTCTCGGTCCCCGCGGTCTGATGCCCAACCCGAAGGTCGGGACCGTCACCATGGACATCACCAAGGCCGTTTCCGAAGCGAAAGCCGGACGGATCGAATACCGGGTCGACAAGTCCGGTATCATCCACGTTCCCGTCGGCAAGCGTTCCTTCGAGACTGCCAAGCTCGTGGAAAACGCGACCGTCCTGTTCATGGAACTGGTTCGCGTCAAACCCGCGGCAGTGAAGGGGACCTACGTCAGGTCGGTATTCATTTCCGGCTCGATGACCCCGGCCATTCGTATCGACAGTGCCAGCTTCGCCTGAGTCGGAGCCGGAAGGATTCCTGCCGTGGTGCCTGAATGTTAGGTCCGGCAGATAGATAGCAAGGAGAGTTGCCACATGGCAAATCCAGCAAAAGTAGCCGAGGTTGAGGCCATCGCCCAACGGATCCAGGCCGCCCAGAGTATGGTTCTGGCGGATTTTTCGGGTCTGTCGGTTCTGCAGATGACCCAATTCCGGCGGACATGCCGCGCCAAAGCGGTGGATTGCCGGGTAGTGAAAAACCGCCTGGCAAAGCTCGCCGCCGACAAAGCGGACCTGGCGATCATGAAGGACCTTCTCAGCGGTCCCGTCGCCATCATGTTCGGTCCGGAGAGTCAGATCGATCCAGCCAAGATCTGCGTCGAATTCGCCAAGGACAACGAGGCGATGGAGATCAAAGGTGGATTCCTGGATGGTGAGTACCTCGATAAGAGTCAGATCGTGGCCCTGTCCAGGATCCTGAGCAAGGACGAGTTGATCGCCAAGATGATGGCCAGCATCAACTCCCCGCTCAGTGGCCTGGCTATCACCATGAATGGTGTGGTGGGCGCCCTGGCCCGCGTCATCGACGCCGTCGGCAAGCAGAAAGCCGAAGCGGCGAGCTGAAAGAACCGAGACTGACCGCCGGTCGACCGCGCGGCCCGTCGCAAATCCAGACAACCCTCCGGATCGTTGATCCGGCTTGCAAGGAGAATAGAGAAAATGAGTGAAGTCACACTGAGTAAAGATGCCGCCAAGGTCCTCGAAATGATCGAAGGCATGAGCATCCTGGAAGCCGCCGACCTGGTCAAGGCCATGGAAGACAAGTTCGGTGTCAGCGCCGCCGCCCCCGTGGCCATGGCCGCCGCCCCCGGCGCCGGTGAGGATGCCCAGGAGGAAAAGGTCGATTTCAACGTCATGCTGACCGGCATCGGCGACAAGAAGATCCAGGTGATCAAGGTGGTCCGCGCCATCACCGGTCTCGGCCTGAAGGAAGCCAAGGATCTGGTGGAAAGCGCCCCCACAGCCGTGAAGGAAGGCGTCACCAAGGACGAGGCCGAAGAGATGAAGACCAAGCTGGAAGAAGTCGGTGCCATCATCGACGTCAAGTAGGTTCGGAACCGGTTTTTGAACCGTTCCCGATGCGGGACCTCATCCGTGCGAACGCAGATCAGATGAGGTTCCCGCCGGGGCCGAGGCCCCTGTCGGACAGAGTGGCCTTGCAGATTGATCGTTCAGATTTCGTTGTTTTACGGATGCCCGATCCGGTATCCCACCCTTCTTCCTAGGAAGTGGTCCTGTGAAAAAAAATTCGGTCGACAAGTTCACCGGACGAATAAACTACTCCAAGATCCAGCGTGAAGAAAAAATGCCCAACCTGCTGGCCGTGCAGCTGGATTCATACAATGAATTCCTGCAGACCGGAGTGCAGCCCGATAATCGCCGCACCCAGGGTATGGAGGCGATTTTCCAGACGATATTCCCCATCGAATCCAACCGCGGGAATCTCGTCATGGAATACATGAGCTACAAGACGGGGGAGCCCAAATACGGGATCGAGGAATGCCAGGAGCGGGGACTGACCTTCAGTGTTCCCCTCAAGGTCAGGCTGCGACTGGTGGTCAAGGAGGAGCCGGAGGGCGCTTCCGACAAGGAAATGATGATCAGGGATATCCAGGAGCAGGAAGTCTACCTGGGTGAACTGCCCATGATCACAAAAAAGGGCACCTTCCTGATCAACGGCGCCGAGCGGGTCATCGTCTCGCAGCTGCACCGTTCGCCGGGCGTGTTCTTCAGCGACGAGATCCATCCCAACGGCCGGCGGCTGTTCCGCTCGCGGATCATCCCCCTACCGGGGTTCCTGGGTCGAGTTCACCACCGACATCAACAACATCCTGTACGTGCACATCGACCGGAAACGCAAGCAACCGGCGACGATCCTTCTGCGCGCCCTGGGCTTCCAGACCAACGAGGAGATCATCGAGCTGTTCCACGCCGTGGAAACGGTCAAGATCACCAAGCCGGGGACCAAGAAATACAAGGAACTCGAGGAAACCCTGGAGGGCCGCGTGCTGGCCGGGGATGTCTTCAAGCCCGAAGAGGAAGAGCCGTTCGCCAAGGCGGGGACCATCATCGACGCCCTGCTCAGGGAAACGCTGCTGACGGGCGGGATCAAGACGATCAAGCTCGTGGCCGAGGGCGAAGTGGCCCTCAACCAGCCCAGCCTGATCCTCAACACGCTGCGCAAGGATCCGACCAGCAACCAGGACGAGGGCCTCAGGCGGTTGTACAGTCTGCTGCGACCGGGCGATCCCCCCAACGAGGAAGTCGCGCGTGCGCTTTTCGAGCGCCTTTTCTTCAACGAGAAGCGCTACGATCTGGCGGAGGTCGGCCGGTACAAGATGAACCGCCGGCTCAGCCTGGATGTGAATCCCAAGACCACGACCCTGACCCCCGCCGATTTCCTGGCCATCATCCAGGAGATGATCGGGCTGTTCCTGGGCCGCAGCGACATCGACGACATCGACCATTTCGGCAACCGCCGCATCCGGTCGGTGGGCGAGTTGCTGGCCAACCAGTTCTCGGTCGGCCTGAGCCGCATGTCCCGGATCCTCAAGGAACGGATGAACCTGGCGGACAAGGAGAAACCGATCAGTCCCGCGGACCTGGTCAATGCCCGTACCGTGTCTGCGGTCATCCAGTCGTTCTTCGGCAGCAGCCAGCTGAGCCAGTTCATGGATCAGACCAATCCCCTGAGCGAGCTGACCCACAAGCGGCGCCTGTCCGCCCTGGGGCCAGGAGGTCTGCACCGTGACCGCGCCGGCTTCGAGGTGCGTGACGTCCACTACACCCATTACGGCCGGATGTGTCCGATCGAAACGCCGGAAGGTCCCAATATCGGCCTGATCGCCAGTCTGGC
The DNA here is from genome assembly GCA_030643455.1 of Candidatus Krumholzibacteriia bacterium. Lineage (GTDB taxonomy): Bacteria > Krumholzibacteriota > Krumholzibacteriia > LZORAL124-64-63 > LZORAL124-64-63 > JAGLCY01. Next base: position 3,431 of record DAOWLV010000343.1, read on the forward strand.
GACCCATGCCCGGATCAACAGCTTCGGCTTCATCGAGTCCCCCTACCGTCGGGTGGAAAAGGGCATCGTGGGCTCGACGACGGACTATCTGACCGCGGATCAGGAAGATACCGTGACGATAGCCCAGGCGAACTCGCCACTCGGTCCCAAGGGCAACTTCAAGGCCAAAAAGGTCCTGGCGCGGTTCAAGGGCGAGTATCCCATGGCTGCCCCGACGGAAATCGACTACATGGACGTGTCGCCCAAGCAGATCGTTTCGGCGGCGGCTTCGTTGATTCCCTTCCTGGAACATGACGATGCCAACAGGGCGCTCATGGGCTGCAACATGCAGCGCCAGGCGGTGCCTCTTTTGCGGTCCGATTCCCCCATCGTGGGCACCGGTATGGAAAAAAAGGTGGCCATCGATTCGGGAGCAGTCGTGGTGGCCGAGGCCAATGGCACGGTCGAGTCGGCAACCGCGGATTCCATCGTGATCCGGTACGACGATCCCGACAAGGTGTCCAGCGGCAATTTCTTCGATCAGGGCGGGCTGGTGGAGTATCCCCTGCGCAAGTTCAAGCGTTCCAACCAGGA
>DAOWLV010000092.1 GCA_030643455.1 Candidatus Krumholzibacteriia bacterium
CCTGGGTGGGCACATTGAGTTCGAAATCGATATCCGTACCCTTCCACCCGATGTTGACCGAGCCAGGCACGGTCTGGAAGCTCTGGTTGTTGAGGTCGGGATAGACCACCTCGCATGTGGGTACGATCGTTGTCGAGGTAAAGGAGATGAAGGCCGGCGTGGGGTCCACCGCACCCTTGTCGTCAATCGCACGGATGAAAACGGAATGGGATCGGAAACTCCGGGGTTCTGAATGCTGGTCCCCCGGGAAATCCGCCTGATCGGCCAGGACAAGAAACGTGGTGTCGTTGGCCACGGTGAAATGCCAGGGATGCAGGACGGCACCGGTCAACGGGTCGACTGTCAGGGTATCCCGAGGACTGATCCCGTCGATTCCGTTGTCGCTGATCTTCCATTCGTAACCCACGATACGGCCGTCGGGATCGGAGCCGGTCCAGTTCAGATCCACGGCGAAACCGGCCTCAAGCAAGGTCGGCGGCTGGCCGGTGATGCGGGTGTCGGGCCGGCTATTGGGCAATTTTACCCCACCCAGATCACTGTTGGTGGAACAACCTGCGGCGAGGACCAGAAGGGCAATCGCCACCACAGCAGTTAAACGCCTGATCATTGAGATACTCCTAGCTCCACTGGTCACCATTAGAACCCATCCGACGAATGACATTCGAAATCGCCCGTTGCCGTCTCGACGATGATCCGGAAATACTGCGAAACAGCCCATCCCTCCAGGCTGGCCATGGCCCCGGGTGAGATATCCAATGTGAGCTGGATCCCCGTCACGCCGCTGTCCTTGAGATCGCAATCACGCCAGGACCTGCCGGGCGGAAGTTCGGCCTGGGAGGGCCGGACGTTGCGGAAGAAGTTGTAGGTGGCGGGCCTGGTCGGGATGAAACCACATTGGGTCTGGTCCAGCGCGATCGCCTGCACACGGCCCTTGCCGAACTGCTTGGTGGTGTCGTTCAGGACTCTCTCGCGCATTTCCGGGTCTTCGATACCCACTATGTACTGAAGAGTGAGGTCCTTGTACAAATCCGGACCCAATGTGATCAGGTCGCGCGGCACCGCCACGTCGACGGAAATCTTCCACAGGCCCGTCGCGGGATCAATCGTCACTCCCTCGGTGCTACCCGACCTGCCCCAGGTCGGCACCTTGATGTCGTCGTTTCCGCCCCCGTCCCGGATCTGGTTGAAGGGATCACATTCATAATCGACCTGGTAGGCCCAGCCCATGATGCGCCGGTCCTTGCCTTCCCAGCGTTCCTGTGCGTCATCAAGGCCGTGCAACAGGATTTCCATCCGGTAGAGATTGGACTCGATGATATACGGATCATTTTCCCCGCCGGACGGTGGATCGATCACCACCCAGGTGAAACCGGTGGACCTGTCCACCAGCATGAACACCGGCTGGATGAACTGAAGTTCGTCGTCGCCGAGGCCGGAACTGGTGACCCGAAGGATCGTGGTGTCGCTGAAGCAGGGAGAGGCCGCGATGGCGTCGGACGTTGTGTCTGCCAGGCAATCCATGAATTCGTCGTGTTCCGAAGGGGTCGAGAATTTGGGCAGGAGCTCGATGCACTGGATGCAGGGCGGATACCCCACGTCGAAACTCAACGAGGCAGGAGAGCCGTCCCTGCGGCCATGCTCATCAACCGACTGCATGTTGATCGTGAAGTTGGTCCGGGGCCCGGTCAGAAAGCCCAGTGTATCCGCGTACCAGCCGTCTACGTTTGCGTCCCAGGGCGGGTTCGTGTTCACAACGCTCGACTCCGAAGTGAAGCTGAACCTGCCACCGAAGTAGTTGTCCCGGGTTCCATGGAGGAAGCCGGAGATGCCGATCTTGAAAGTCGGATCGAGCTTGTTGTCCTTGGGATTATCCCTGGCCAGGGATTTGGCCACCACATAGGTGCGGTCCGGTATCCTGTCACCCGACTGGAAGGGGAAGTGTTCCTGGGTGTCATCGTTGAGGCGAATGTAGTAGGGGTACCACTCGGGATCCTCTGGGTGTGCCCAGTCCTGCTCCCCGTCGAGCATGATGGTCTCGGGATCGAAATTGACCACGAAGGTGAAGGGCCGCAGGAAAGTGGATACTTCCACTCCGGCAATATCGATGGAATTCACCTCCAGATTGACCTGCCCACTGGGCAGGAGCTTCTCGAAGGGACCGTCTTCGGGGTCCGAAGACGAGTTCAGGAAAATGAGATCCTGGACTGGCGGCTGTATGACCCCATCCCGGTCGCGAAGAAAAAAGACAGAGATACTGTCGCCAGTGGCCTCCTGGAATACTCGCGGTGACCAGCAATCGGTCAGCGAGGGCACGCAGTTTCCACCGAGTTCGCCCATCAGCCGGTACTTGAAGCCGAGCATCCCGTCCGTGAATTCAGGCACCGTATCCACCATGGCCAGGGCCTCGGCGCTGTAGCCGCGGATGTTGGGGGACTCTCCCTCCCAATGGACCTGGTAGGGAACTGCGAATCCGACGGTGTCAGCCTGCCCCGGGGGAACGGCGATCATCGAGTCCTCAACCACCCGGAAGAAGGTGATGATGGGGTTGCCCAGCGTGTTGCTGAAAAAGTGAAGACGAGCGGGGGTCCGGTCGAAATCCCCGAAATCGTCCATGGCCACCATGTGCAAGGTCATGTCGTATGACGGTAGCACCCCCTGGTCGATGGTGAAGTTGAAAATGGAATCGGTCTTGGTGGTCCAGCGTCCGATTTCGAGCGTGGATGCGTCGAGGGCGGGATTGAACCGCACATCCTCCTCGTCGTCAGTCGTGTCCTCGTCCTGGACGCTGGTATCGGTCAGGGCCCAGACAAAACGTTCCACTCTGCCGTCCGAATCGGAGCCGTACCAGAAGACATGGAAGCGGTAGTAGCCGCCACCGTCTTCAAGGGGTGCGCCGATGATAAAGGTTTCGGGAGCCTTGTTGACCACCACGGCTTCCGGCTGGAAAGCACGGCACCCGGTAAGGACCAACGCAGCCAGCACTGCTGCAAAGAGCAGTCCGCTAACGGTTTCTCGCCTGTTTCTCATACTGGAATGCGCCCCCTCGGAAGCATTTTTGGAACTTCTGGTTTGGTGCGCCGCATTGGTGGGACTGACGGCGTCTACCCTGCCGGCCTACCGGTCCAAGACCTGGAGAGTGTTTGATTTTTCAGCTTCTGAAATATAGGGATTCGGTCCCGTCGGTGTCAACCTCAAGGTTGGCAGAAATCCCCTGTCATTACAGGATTTCACAAGATTCGGGGGGGATTATGGCCTGCCAGTGGAGAAACAAAACGGGAGCGGCCCCGAAGGGCCGCTCCCAAACAGCGACTGCTGAAGAGATCCCGGAGGATTACTTCACCAGAGCCATTTTCTGCACCAGGACATTCCCGCCGGTCCGTGCCTCATAGAAGTAGACACCGGAAGAAACGCTGGAACCCTGGTTGTTGGTGCCGTCCCAGATGATCTGGCCGTCGCCCATAGCGACCTGGCCGTCGATCATGGTCTTCACCAACTGTCCGCGCACGTTGTAGATGCTAAGCTTCAGATGACCAGCCTTGGGCATCGAATACTTGATCGTCGTGCTCGGGTTGAAGGGATTCGGATAGTTGCTGGTCTTGAACGTGATGCCCGGTACATCGACACCGGATACGTTCTGGGGATCACCAACGACACCGAAGTAGGCCAGGACGTCCTCCAGCAGCTGGGCGCGACCCGGAAGGTCGTTGCCGGCAGCGGCGGGATCCGTGTAGACGAACATCAGATCCACGGGCATCGAGATGACCTTGCTCTCGGTCGGACCCGGGTTCACGATGTTCAACGTGGCCGCGGCATAGGGGAACGACCCACCATTGGGATCATCGAATTCCGCAATCCGCTGGCCGGTGCCGAACGTCTGGACAGCATCGAAGGTGTTGATCTGCAGGCAGCCACCATAGGCGATCCAGGTCTCCAGGTTTCCGGTGAACACCGGGTTGCCCGAAATGACCTTGACCAACGGAGTGGTCTGGTTGCCGATCAGCGGTCGGACATCGTTGCCCAACGAGGTGACGCCCATGTAGTTCTCCATGAACGTCAGGGTCGCACTACCGGACTGGGCCAGATCGCTGGCCAGTTCGTCACCGGTCAGGAAGATGTCCTTGCCACCCAGGTCGAGCCAGTTGGTCAGGACACCGACATCGTCACCGCCGTCGTTGGCGAAGTCACCATTGGAAATGGTGAACGAACCAAGGGTACCGCAGGTGTAGAGGATTTCGGTGTAATCCGTCAGCAGGAGGTGGTTGGCACGACCGCCAATACCACTGCTAACACCCGAACTGGGACCGCTGGTGTAGTAAATGTCGTAGTCTACACTGGACAGCAGGCCGATGTTGTTCAGGGCCATATACCATTCATTCTCCCCGCCACGGTTGGCGAAGTCGTTCAGGAACAGCATACCGGGATGTTCGAAGCCGCCTTCACCGTCGGGACGGATACTCGGCAGACCATGGAACGTGTACGTCGAGCTGTATCCCAAGGGATCGCCGAAGACACCAAATCCGTCGATGTTGGCAGGCAACGTCGCAGTCTGGGGGTCGGTACCACCCACTCCGCCGATGGCGTCCGTCGCGGAGATGTAGTAGTGCAGCACGTCGCCCGGGAACAGGAAGCCCGTGTCGGGCAGGTCGAAGGCCCACTTGCCGGGGGTCACGTTCCCGCTGGCGCCGACAGCCGGCATACCGACAACCGAACCCTGGTCAGGCAGACCAGCGGTACGCATGGCAGGAGTGAAGACCGGGTTGGCCATCAGGCTGTAGATCAGGATGGGATCACCATCGAAGTCGGCCCCTGCACGCACCGGGGAGATGTCGATGACAGTAGAGTCACCCGGGTCGATGACATCGTGTCCCGTAACCGCAACGGTGTTCGCCATGTCGAAGCGAATACTGTGCGAAGCCAGGTCGCCGTAGTCGATCGATTGGCGTGAAGGCCAGTTGTCCTGGGCCCTGTCGATCTCACGGGAAGACATACCCGGACCAATTACCGGGAAGATCTTGACAGTCACGTCGTCGAAGTAGGGAGCCGGGTAACCGTCGTTACCGACATAACCCCAGACCCAGCCCAGCTCGTAGGCAGCCAGCTGCACCTGGACAACGTCGCGTCCGGGATTCATCAGATCGGTCACGTCGTCACCGGCGCGGATATAATCCGGACCACCCCAGTAGACGAAGTTGCGATCCAACCAACCCTGCGCGGTGATGTCCTGGGCATCGCCCGCGGAACCATCGACATCAGCCGAACGAACACCCCAGGTGTAGAAGATGCCAGGAGCGTCCGAGGACAGATCCTCGTGGCGATAGGCACTCACCCTAAGCTCGATGCCGTCATAATCCGGACCGGGTGCACCATTCTTCGGATGCGGCCAGTTCATGACAGGCGATTCGATCGCGTTGTGGAGGTGTTCGGCTTCGCCAGCGAGACCACCGGTGGTGTTCACGATGTAGCCGCCGGGACCGTAGCACCAGTTGATGCAGTCACTGCCGCCGGTGCCGGGCACGATGATACCATCATCGATGAAGGCGGCCGACGGGGTGTAGTTGGTGAAACAGGGATCGGCATCTTCGAGACCCTCCCAGATCTGGGCGTAGTCACCGACACCGTCGGGGAACCCGACGGCCCAGATACCGAAATCGTCAGGAACGCCGCCGTGCTCGAAGTCCTCGAAGAAGTCACCTTCGAAGGCGCCGTTGACGATGTTGACGTTGATGTCGTCAATCTGGCAGGCGCCAGAGGTCGGCCAGGAGCAGTCCTCATCGGACCAGCCACCGTCGGACTTGAAGCGGAAGTAGATCGCAATGTCCGATCCGCCCATGTACTCGGGGGGCAGGTAGGTGACAGAACCATTGACCGCGACGCCATCTCCGCGCCCGTCCCAGCTCTGGATGTCGGCAAAGGGCTGACCATTGAACTTGTAGCTCAAGTAGGTGTAGTCGTACGCCGGCTCCGAGTCGTGGATCAGGGTGGCCGTGATCGTTACGAGGGAGCTGGTGTCGGTGTTCGGAACGGCCTGGCGGAACTCGATGAGATCATGCCAGCTGTTACCGTAGCCACCTTCCGGATCGTCGGGGCCGCAGGAGGCGATGTCGGGGTCACCGCACCAGGCCGCGTAGTTGTTGGGATCGGGTTGGTTGTAAGTGCTGACATTCCAGTGAGTCTCTAAGGGCTGGGTAATGTCATAGTGGATCCACTCGCCCCAACCATCCTCGAAGTCACCGATATAATAGGGCTCGAGGCCCAAATCATCCGGGCTGGAGTTGTTGGTTGGGTCATCGCCGGCCGCCATCAGGTTGATGGTATCCAATCCGGCTTTGTTGAAATCGACGCTGCCACCGAGATCCAAAGGGTTGCTCTGGTGCAACTGCGGGAAATCCCCGGCAATAGCACTGAAAGCAAACACCGATGCAACCGCGAGACAAGCGAACATGGTGAATTTCTTCATTTTTTTCCCCCCATCGTTGACGTCTGCTGTCAACACATGGTTAGGCGAACGATTGCAGTACAGGAGTGGCGTAATTCAGGCGCCTTCCTGCACGTTAAGGACGACAAAAGGATTCCCTCAACTTTCAGCACAGACATAGCTGCGCTATCGAGCGAGACCTCCTTCAAAAGATGCATACCCTAAGGTGACGAGTGAACAAGGTGTCAAGTGATTGAATGAACTGAGAGTGGAAAACAGGGACAGCGCACCTCAAGAGATGGGAACTTTTGTCTGTGAGTCGCTAGATCACTTTAACGCAAAAGGGTTTGTGAGTCAATAGCATTTGTGCAAAAAATGACCGGGTGCCCAAAAATGGACCCGGCAGATCCAAAATCCTATTCCAGCGGCGCAACCTGGCTGAAATCAGCGTATCGGGCGAATAAACCGTGGATTTCCCGCAGAAAACCATGCCGAACCCCACGCAGGGCGTCATCCTCCACATTGACCCTCACAGTATCGAAAAAAGTGTCGATGGCGGGCCCGAGACCCGAAAAAACAGCAAAAACCCGGGCGTAATCTCCGGCCTCCTCGGCTTCGGCCAGGTGGGGCGCCGCGGCGGTGACCTGGTCCCTCAACTCGATTTCAGCCGGCTCGGTCAGCCCACCGAAGCCTTCGCCGCCACGGTCCTGCCCCCCCCTCAGCCACCTTTCCAGGCATTGATCCAGTTCACCGACCCCAAGAACATCACCTTTCAGGATATTGCGGCACCGCTTGAATCCGGTGGCCAGAAGCTGGAAATCCTCCCGATCGCGATAACCGGCCAGGGCCCTGGTCCAGGCCAGGGCATCCTGGGGATCACGCCAACGCACCGGCAGTACGGCTCTTACCGCTTCAGGGCTGCAATCAAGGCTTTCAGTGAAATGCCCGGCCATGCGGGTCCTCACGAAATCATGGATTTGGTCCAGAACTCCGGAAACATTTTGCCCGTCGGTGAAATCAGCCACAGGGCCCATTGCCTCTTTCAGGGCAGCTTCCAGGTCCACCCGCGCTCCCAGATCCAGGAGGATCCGCAGGACAGCCAGGACATGGCGGCGCAGGGCGTAGGGATCCTTGGCCCCGGTGGGGGCGAATCCCGCCAGCCAGCACCCGGCCACGTTGTCCAGGCGATCGGCCACCGACAGGCAACTGCTGATCCGGTCGCCGGGCAGTTCTCCGGTTGCGGACCGCGGGAAATAGTGCCGCTCGATGGCCCGGCAGACTTCCTCGGACTCTCCCGCCAGGGCCGCGTACCGGGATCCGATGAACCCCTCCAGCTTGGTGAATTCCTTGCCGTCCCGGATCATTTCACTGACAAGATCGCTCTTGCAGATTTCCGCGGCCCGCCTCAGGGCCTTCGGGGCCTTTCCCTGGTCTCCCAGCCCGTGGTCCCAGAGCCAGGCTGCCAGACCGTTCAGGCGGTGGGACTTTTCCCCCACCGAGCCGAAACCTTCCAGCCAGGTGACGTGGTCCAGCATCCCGCGAAATTCATCGGGAGACTTTTTCTGGTCGAAATTCCAGTAGAAGAGGGCGTCGGCCAGCCGGGCATTCAACACCCTTTCATTGCCCCGGACCACGTTGTCCAGGTGGTCGCGGCCCCCATCCCTGACCGCTGCGAAACGCGGCATCAACCCGGTGGCGGTTGCCGAGACGATGGAAAAATAACGTTGATGGGCCTTCAGTGCCGTGGTGATGACTTCGGGCGGCAGGGCAAAATAATCCTCGTTGTAGGAACCCAAAAACGGGGTGGGGAATTCACAGAGGAAGACCACCTCGGTCAGAAGGTCCTCATCCTCGAGGAGACGCGCGTCCGGATCGTATTGGGCCAACTTGCTGGCCAGACCGGTCCGGATCAGGTCCATCCGTTCCCCATGGTCGGCGATCACCCCGGCCTCACGCATGAGGTCCAGATAACGACCGGGTTCCGTGATTTCCACCGGGCGGTCCTGGGCAAGAGTCCGGTGACCGCGCGACATTCGGCCGGCCGTCAGGTAATCCACCCGCAGGGGCACCACCTGGTCCCCCAGCAGGGCCACCAGCCATTGCAGGGGGCGGGGATATTCCAGATCATGGTTGCCCCAGCGCATCACCTTCCTGAAGGGAACCGACATGATCACCTTTGGCATGATATCGGCCAGCACTTCGCCCGCGGGCAGGCCGGTTTCCGTCTTGCGGGCCAGCAGGAATTCTCCCCGCTTGTCGGTGCCGCGCTGACACGCCGCGAGATCGATTCCCGCCTTGCGGGCAAAACCTTCGGCCGCCCGGGTCGGATTCCCGTCGGGGTCGAAGGCCACCGACACGGGTGGCCCCTTGATCTCCACTTCGCGGTCGGGCTGCCGGACGCTCAGGCGATCGATCAACAGGGCCATCCGGCGGGGCGTGGCCACGACACCGATACCCTCGGCGGACAGATGGGCCGCAGCCAAAGCGTCCTCGGTGAGGCGGCGCAATTCCGTCATGGCCTCGGGAATGAAACGGGCGGGAATTTCCTCGCTCCCGATTTCCAGCAGGAACGGCAGATGGGTTGCGGCGGAGTTCTGTCTGTCTGGCTGACTCATTCGGCCTGTTGCTCCTTGAGGAGGGGGAAGCCCAGGTCTTGGCGGCTGGCGACGTAGCCGCGGGCGGCGGCACGGGCGAGATTTCTCACCCGGGTGATGAAACCGGTGCGCTCGGTCACCGAGATGGCCCCGCGGGCCTCGAGAACGTTGAAGACATGACTGCACTTGATGACGGCGTCAAAGCCGGGATGAATGAGTCCGGCTTCCAGCAGCACCCGGGCTTCGGCTTCCTTCTCGTCGAACTGCCGGCGGTACATGGCCACGTCCGCATGCTCGAAATTGAAGGCGGAATATTCCCTTTCGAACTGCCCCATCACCTCGCCCC
>DAOWLV010000421.1 GCA_030643455.1 Candidatus Krumholzibacteriia bacterium
AGTCGAAACGGCGAGATAAGTTTCTGAGCAGGTCGCCGTAGTTCCGGTCCGCCAGCATTCCGCGGGCCTCCCGCAGGTTGCTGCCGCCGGGAATTAACATTGGGTTGTCCGAGGCGACCATGTCATCCACTTTTTCCGGTTCCCGCAACAACGAACTGAAGGTGTTTCGGTCCTGCCCCATCAACTTTATCTGTGGTGACATGAAGTTGCCGTCTATCCAGACGACCTTCTGGTGATAGGCCGTCGCAAGGAACAATGCGGTATTGTAGGAAACGAAACTCGCCCCTTCGCCCGAGGCGGAGGACCCGAAAGCCAGCACGGCGCCCCGGTTTTCCTGGCGCAGGCCGAGCAACCGGTTGGCCAACTGGTTGAAACCGTCCATCTGACTGCCCTCGGGAGACGGGTACAACGATATGGACCCGGCCTTGCCGATCTCCAAGGATAGATCGGACAGACTGCCGACTTTCTTCCGGTAGGCATCAAAAATCTTGGACACGCCGCAACTCCATCAAGGTAAAATCCCGAACTCCGGCAACCGGTTAAAACTACCTTCCCACGGGATAGTTCCGGGCGCAAAAAAATGACCCGATCCCGATGGTAATATCGTTCGCAACCGTATTGTCTTTACCAATTTTGCCGGATGGCCCCCCATAAGGATCTGGCGGTAAGGTGAGCAATAATCAAATTAATTTTGTTTTCCATAATGTCAAACATTCCCAGCCTGATATTCCCTTATTTTCAGCTCGATTCTCCAAGTAAACGGTATTCCGTGGTTATAAAACCGCCGGAGTCTGGATGAACCTGACCCCGACGGAATCTAACCGAAAGCCATTATAGCAGATCCAAAGCTATTTTACCACCTTTTTGACCTCAGCGATCACCAGATCCACATCCTCATCCGTCAGATCACCATGCATGGGCAGACTGACGATCTTATCCGCGATCCCGTAAGCAACCGGAAACTGGTCCGACTTGTACCCCAGCCCGGTGTAGGCCGGGGTGGCCGGCAGGGGCACCGGGTAGTGGATGCCGCTGGCGATGTCCTGCTCCTGCAAGTGCTTCATGAGCTCATCCCGGTTGTTCACCTGGATCACGTACAGGTGGAAGACGTGGCGGACGCCATCCACGGTCACCGGGGTGACGCAAACGTCCTTCAGACCCTCGCTGTACCGGGCGGCCACCTCGATCCGCCGGTCGCTCCACTTGTCCAGGTGCTTCAGCTTGACCGACAGCACCGCGCCCTGGATCCCGTCCATGCGGCTGTTGATGCCCTCGAAATCGTGCTGGTATTTCACGTTGCTGCCGTGGTCGCTGAGCTTGCGCATCCGGGTCGCCAGCTCCTGGTCGTCCGTGATGATCGCATCGGCATCACCGTAGGCACCCAGGTTCTTGCCGGGGTAAAAGCTGAAACAGGCGGCCTTGCCGAAGTTGCCTGTTTTCGTGCCCTTGTAGGTGGCGCCGTGGGCCTGAGCCGCGTCTTCGATGACGACCAGGTCATGTTTTTTGGCGATTTCCAGGATGGCATCCATGTCCGCCGGCTGCCCGTACAGATGGACCGGGACGATGGCCTTGGTCCGGTCGGTGATGGCGGCCTCGATCTTCGTCGGATCGATGTTGTAGGTCACCGGATCACAATCGACGAACACCGGGGTGGCGCCTGTCCAGCCGATGCCCTCGGCCGTGGCGATGAAGGTATTCGCCGCGGTGATGACCTCGTCCCCCTTGCCCAGGCCCAGGCTCTGCATGGCCATGAACAGGGCGTCGGTGCCGTTGCCGCACCCGACGCAGTGCTCGGCGCCGATGTAGGCGGAGAAGTCGGCCTCGAAGGATCGCGAATTGACAAAGGCGCAGCTTTCGACCACCGCGGCGATAGCTTGGTCCACTTCCGGCTTGATGGTCTTGTACTGGGCTTTGAGGTCGACGAAGTTGACTTTCATTTCCAGGCTCCTTGGAAATCCCGCGGGCGAGGGTGGAACCATCCTTGACGGCGGCCCCTAAGCGACTTGCATGAAATATGATGCTCCTCGATCAATCATCCAAGTCAGAAAATTGAAATTCCATTCAATATCGGGATCGGACCGGAATTCGCTTCCCGGTCCGGGATATGCTAGATTAATGGGGCAAAGCCTGAACTGAAGGACAATTCACCCGGACCCCCCTGAGCAGCCGACGGGAAAATCCTGTTATGTCATTATTCCGCAACGTGTTGCTTGCGTTCTGGAGCCTGCTTCTGTGGGCAGGACCAATTTCCGCAGACGTCCTTCATGTCGTCGGCGGCAGTGACGTCAAACCCCCTGATCCGGGTTTTGTGTACAACCGATCGGTATTCGATTGCACTCCGCTGCTGACCCTTCCCCTCAACGTTGGCCTGACCGGCAGCCTGATCGACGACACCACCGGCGGCACCAACCTCATCGACAGCTATCCCTGCGCCCCTTGGGAGGAGATGGGCCCGGAACACATCTACAAGTTGGTGGTGGCCGAGGGCGATACCCTGCAATTCTGGGCCGGTTTGAGGAACGTGGATCCCGACATCGACCACGATCTTTTCCTGTTGAACGGGTGCGACACCGACTCGTGCCTCATCGGCGCGAACACCGAACTGACGGCCAACCTGACCGGTGGTTCCTACTACCTGATCATCGACGGGGCGGGCAGCGGCAGCAACTTCGCCGAAGGCCCCTACACACTGGATATTTCCGTGCGTTACATCGGGGTCCCGCCATCGATCTGCGAGCCCGGTGGGGCCACCGAGGTGGATATCGGCCAGGCGGTACTGGAGTTCCCCGGCAACCTGTTCGGCCAGGACAACTTGATTCAAAGCTACGAATGCAGCCCCATCCTTTTGAGGGGCGGGGAGAAATGGTTCACCCTGACGTTGCCGCCCCCCGTGGACAACCAGTTCGGCGGCCAGGACTTCAGCGAATTCAAGGTCGATTTCCCTGCCGTGACCTTCCCTCTCGACGTTGCCCTCTGGTTGTTCGACGGCTGTGGAACGAGCCCCATATGCCTCGACTACGTCAACGACGAGACCGGCGGCAGGGGCGAAACCATGACCTATCGCAATGAGACCGAACAGGAAATGACGGTCTATCTCGGGGTGGACTGC
>DAOWLV010000223.1 GCA_030643455.1 Candidatus Krumholzibacteriia bacterium
ATGTCCGTGACGGGCGGCGCGGCGCAGAATCCGTCGCACCACGTACCCGCGCCCTTCGTTGGAGGGAATGGCCCCGTCGGTGATGGTGAAGGTCACGGCCCGGGCGTGGTCGGCGATGACCTGCATGCTGATCCGGTCCTCGCCCTCGGGACGGCGGCCGGAAATTTCCGCCATCTTTGCAATGAGAGGCGTGAAAAGATCCGTATCGTAGTTGCTCTTCTTGCCCTGGATCACTGCCACCAGGCGTTCGAAACCCAGCCCGGTGTCCACGCTCTTCATGGGGAGCGGATTCAGGGTGCCGTCTTTTTGCCGGTCGAATTCCATGAAGACGTGATTCCACAGCTCCAGCCACCGGTCGCAATCGCAGACTCCCACGGCACACCCTTTGGCATGGTCGCACTTCATGTCCGGGCCCTGGTCGTAATGGATTTCCGTGCAGGGGCCGCAGGGCCCGGTGTCTGCCATGGACCAGAAATTCTCTTCGTCCCCCTTGTCCAGGTCCCCCAGGCGGACGATCCGCTCGGTGGGGATCCCCACTTCCTTTTCCCAGATGGAGTAGGATTCATTGTCGTCCTTGTAGACCGAAACCCAGAGCTTGTCCGCAGCCAGACCCATGGTATCGGTGAGGAATTCCCAGCCCCAGAGAATCGATTCCTTCTTGTAGTAGTCGCCGAAAGACCAGTTTCCCAGCATTTCGAAAAAGGTGTGATGACGAGCGTCCTTGCCCACCTCTTCCAAATCGTTATGTTTGCCCGAAACGCGCATGCATTTCTGCACCGAAGCGGCCCGTTTGTAGTCGCGATGCTCCAGGCCCAGGAAAACGCCCTTGAACTGGTTCATGCCCGCGTTCGTGAACAGCAGGGTCGGGTCGTCCCTGGGCACCAGGGTGGACGAAGACACGACCTGGTGCCGGTGCCTGGCGAAAAATTCCAGGAAACTCGAGCGGATTTCTTTGGCTTCCAAAATTCTGCTCCCGTCCGGAAAACCCGGATTTATTGTTCATTCCGCCAAGGAATTGCCGAAACACAAATGTGGTACTGGTTTACCGCCTACTGGGCAGGTGGACCATCCCGAAGTTTAAACGGCGCGGAAGACAAGGTCAACCCGCGCCGGAAAGACGGCCAAGGCAGGCGGCCTTTGGCCAGGCCAGGATCAAAAGGTCACCATGCGGAATATCCTGCATTACCTGATTTCCATCCTGCTGTGGATCCTCTTCGGCTACTACTGGTATGTGGTGGTCGAGCGCCAGATCAGCCCCGAAAGCCTCCAGCCCCTGGTCATTTTGATAGGGATCACGGTGCTGGGCCTGGTGACCACCCTCTGGTGGATCGCCCACAACAAACGCATCGCCGCGAAGGGCAAACGGAAGACCCTGATGCCGCCGCCGATTGAACCCTTCGAGTTCGACAGCCTGAACCGGCCCATCCTGGGCCCCGCCATGCCCCGTCTCAAGGCCGCTTACATGGTTACCGTCAGTGTGGATCAGGGCAACAAGGTCTACAGCATCGATCGGGAGGGGGACTCCTGATGGATCTCTATTCCCTACTGGTGCGGTTCGAGGCCTCCCCTTTCTATATGGCCCTGCTGATCTACTTCGCCTGGTATCCTTTGGCCACCAGCGTGATGTGGATCTTCACCTCCATCCTGTTCTTCCGCCAGAAGGAGGTCGGTGAAACCGACTTCTACGATTCCCTGGGGGACAGCGACTCCAAGCCCATGGTTTCGTTCGTCATTCCGGCATTCAACGAGGAAAAGAACATCGCCGCCACACTGGTCGGTGTTCTCAAGGTCAACTACCCCAATTTCGAAGTGATGGTCATCGATGACTGCTCCACCGACGGCACCCTGGCCGCCATCCAGCCATATCTGCTGGATTCCAGGGTCCGTCTGGTTCGCAAGCTGGTCAACGAAGGCAAGGCCATGGCGCTGAACGACGCCATCCCCCTGACCCGGGGGGAACTGCTTTTCATCATGGATGCGGACGCCATTCCCATCCCGGACGTCCTGAAGTATTTCGTGCCCCATTTCCGGTCGCCCCGCTGCGGCGCGGTGACCGGCAACCCGCGGGTCGCCAACCGGGACAGTTTCCTGGCCAAGCTGCAGTCGATCGAATTCGCCTCGATCATCTCCCGGATGCGCAGGGCCCAGGGGGCCTGGGGCCGGATCATGCCGATGGGCGGTGTGGTCGGCATCTTCCGCCGCCCCGCCCTGTTCGACGTGGGCCTGTACAGCCCGGAAATGGCCACCGAGGACATCGACCTGACCTGGCGCCTGCAGATGCGCCACTGGGATGTCCGGTACGAATCGCGCGCCGTGATGTGGATGCGCGTCCCCCAGTCTCTCAGGGGCTTGTGGTTGCAGCGTCGGCGCTGGTCCCTGGGCCTGAGCCAGGTCTTGACCCGGCACGGGCGCGAGCTTCTGGACTGGAAACAACGCCGGTTCTGGCCCGTGCTGATCGAGGCCAATCTGTCGGTGGTGTGGGCCTACAGCTACGTGGCCCTGACCATCATCTGGCTGGCCAGCTACGCGGAGGGCTACCCCCCCCGGGGAGCCTCTCCCATCCCCAACTTCTGGGGGGATGGTGATCGCCACCATGTGCCTGGTGCAGCTGTTGACCGGAGTCATCCTGGACCGCGCCTACGACCAGGTCCTGAAGAAGTATTTCATCGTGGCGGTTTTCTATCCGTTGATCTACTGGATCCTGATGGCCGTCATCACCGTGACCACCGCCCCGGTGGGCCTGAACGTCAACCGTCAGAAACGCAAGTACACGCTCTGGAAACCCGTGCGGGAGTGACCATGATCAGCAACCGGCACCGATTGACCGCCCTGCTGCTCCTGTTGATCGCCACGGGAGCTTGTGGATCGGTCCGTGCAGCGGTTGCCCAGGAGGTAGTCGAAGAGGCAGCCGAAGGGGTGGTTGAAGAGGCTGTTGCGGACACTTCCGGGGTGGAAACCGAAAAAATCATCAACCCCGAACTGGCCCAGACCAGGGTGAACGAGGCACGGGAAGCCGCGAGCCGGGATCAGCACCACGAGGCCGTGGCCAACTACCTGGAGGCTCTGGCCAGCGACGCCACCCTTGTCCCGACCGTGGCTCAGGAAATCGCCTACCAGAAGCTGTGGAGACAGGACGCAGAAAAAGCCATCTTCTATTTCCGCAGGTATCTCGCCCGGCATCCTGACCAGAGCAACCGGAACGTCCGCAAGGGCCTGGCCCTGGCCTACAGCTGGAGCGGGCGGCAGGCCGAAGCGATCGCCCTGTACCGGGAACTGGTGGCCGAAGACCCCTCCGACGGCGGCGCCAGGATCGGCCTGGGCCGAAGCCTGATCTGGGACAACCGGCTGCATGAGGGATTCACGGTCGTGCGCACGGTCGAGGACGAATTCCCCGCCGAAACAGGTCCTGGCCGGGAGAGCTCCAAGTTCCTGTTGACGGTGCTGGACGGTTACACTCCCCACCTGGAAATGCGGGCGGACGCCAGCTGGGATTCCGATGATCTGGACATCTACCGGGTGACCGCCACGGGGACCTTTACCGTGTTCGGCAACAAGCTTCTTCAGGCCATCCCGTCCCTGGCCGTTTACAAACAACCCGGACAGGATGACATCACCAACCTGAAACTCGGAGCGGGATTCATCACCCCTCTGGCTCACAACTGGGCCCTGCACGCGTACGGCTGGCTCGAGCGCTTCCGCACGAGCGAACCCCTGTTCGGCGGAACCGAAAACCTGGACTGGGATCGCTTCGGCGGGGATCTTTGGTTCACCTGGATCGCCCAGCCCCGCCTGAGGATCGATTTCGGAGGCACTTCCCAACCCGTGGAGACCTTTATCGCCCTGAACAACAAAATCGGATTCAAGCAGGCCAACCTGTCGGCGGGATGGCGCTTCGCGCGCCACTTCACCCTGGGCGCCTCGGGCCAGATGGCCGACTACAGCGACGGCAACGAAAAACTCAAGGGCAGCCTGCGCCTGGATTGGCGGCGGGAAGGCCGCTGGGAAATCATTGCAGGTCCCGTGCTGACCTATATGGATTTCTCCATCCCCTATCCCGGTGGATACTGGGCGCCCGACTGGGTCCGCAATGGCAGCCTCGAGGCCACCTTGATGACCCGGACCGGCCGCATGACATACAAACTCAACGGCAGCATCGGGCTGGAACAGGAACTGGGCAACGACACCCTGACCGTGGGCGGGGCCTCGGGCCGCGTCGGCTGGCGCTTCAGCCGGGGCTGGTTGGCCGCCCGGGAAGGCGGCTACTCCAGATCCTCGTTCGCGACCGCCAGCGGGTACAGCCGCACCTTCGCCAACTTGTCCGTGCGGGCCCTCTTCTGATGGGGTGAATCGATGAACAAGACCTTCCCCATCCGCTTCCTCGTTCTTTTCCTGATGACGGCGGCCGTTTTATCGGTCTTTGGCTGCGGGGGTGAGTCCGATTCCGTGGATACCGAGGACCTGTCGGGTTACCACCTTGATCCCCCCGAACTGGCTGGCGGCGGCTTCCCTCCCATCGAGGATGGAGTGCCGGTCTTCTGCTATCACTACTTCCGCTCCGGCTTCGACGGGGTCTATCTCCTGAAGGTCCTGGGTTCGGTCCTGTTCGGCATGCCGGCCCTCGGCCCGCGGGAATTCTGGACCACCCCCGTGGGCGAATTCGAAAAGCACCTGCGCTATTTCAGGGACACCAACACGGTCGTCATGACCCTCGATGAAGTGGCGGACCTGCTGGAAGCGGGAGAAGATCTTCCAGTCCGGGCCGTGGTCCTGACCATCGACGACGCCGACCAGAGCGTCTTCAAGCTGGCCTATCCCCTGTTGAAGGAATACGGCATGAGGGCTCACCTGTTTGTCCCCACCGCCAAAGCTGGCGGTCCGTGGAGCGAGCTCGACGTCTGCACCTGGGATCAGTTGAGCGAGATGGCTGCTTCTGGACACATCATCGTCGAATCCCACACCCGCGACCTTCATTTCAAGGTACGGGTCGGCGGCCACCTGGATCCGGTTTTCCTCCATCCGGACCGGATTCCCCAACAAGCCCGGCTACGGAACCTGGGCGATCTCGCCCGGCTGGAAAGAACAGACCCTCAGACCGACCTTACAGACAACCTACCGGAGATGTTGGCCGGACCGTATGCGGCAGTTGCCGCGGATCTGGTGTCGAGTCGGATGGATATCCAGGCGGGGACCGGAACCAGGCCTGCGTGGTTGGCCTGGCCCTACGGGTTCGCCACCGACGAACTGGACAGTCTCAGCAGGTTGGTGGGTTTCAGGGGCACGGTCAGCCTGCATCCCAAGGCTTTTTCGGTGCGGGATTCGACCTTGCAGGTCGGCCGCTTCGCTTTGACCGCCAAGAGCACTCTCAGCCACATCGCCAACGTATACCCCCGCTGATCAGGAGCTCCCGGACAGGGCACGGACCCAGATCCGGCGCCGGCGCGGCCCGTCGAAATCGCAGAACCAGATCTTCTGCCAGGTGCCCAGGCCGAGGCGACCGCCCGAAACGATCACCATGACCGAACTGCCGAACATGCTGGCCTTGATGTGGGCCGCAGCGTTGCCTTCAGCGTGAAGGTAGCCGTCCCGCCAGGGAACCAGGCGGTCAAGGGCCGCGGTCATGTCGGTGACCACGTCAGGGTCGGCGCCCTCGTTGATGGTCACCGCGGCGGTGGTGTGGGGATTGAAAACCACGACTACCCCCTCCTGCAAACCCAGGTCCGAGACCGCGGCCTGGACTTCGTTTGTCAGATCAACGAAATCGGTTCGGGCTCCGGTCTGCAGCGTGATCTCCCGCATGGTCCCTCCTTGGGGGTCCGGTCTAGAAATCGAAGTACATCGTGAACTCGTAGGGATGGGGCCGCTGGTTGATG
>DAOWLV010000409.1 GCA_030643455.1 Candidatus Krumholzibacteriia bacterium
ACTGAGCTTCTCCTTGCGCAGGGCGGCCCGCAGCGTGCCCGTTACGTGGGTCTGTCCCACGACCTGATCGAAGGTTTCCGGGCGGTATTTGCGCGCGAGGGCTTGGTAGGACATGCTGCTCCGCTCTTGAATTAAGCGTGATGGATCCTGATTCAGCGTGATACGGGACGGCGGGGCCGCACTCCGCCGGGAAATACCTGTCCCGGAATCTACCATAGGAACTGGCCGGGCCCGACCTTGTTTTTCATGAAATATGGGTCGGGGGGCGCCGGACATGGTTCAGGGTAGAAAGAAGGTGGGCCAGGCTGGCGGCGCACACGTCGAAGGGAACGTACCGCTGCTACTTTCCAGTCCTGACGGAATTAGTGCTCCGGCGTCACACCGGGCCTGACCCATCATGTCACGGGCTCCCTCGAAGGAAGCCTTCCAGGTGTTGGTGGAGATGAGCGGGCTCGAACCGCCGACCTCCTCGTTGCGAACGAGGCGCTCTCCCAGCTGAGCTACATCCCCAAACAATTGTCAAGATATCAGCCGTCCGGGCCGCCCGCTCGTGGAATCCTGCCCCAGGAAATCCGCGGCGAGCCCGGTCGATGTAGAACCCTGGGAACCCCTAAGGGTTCAACGGTTTTCGAGACCGCCCCGTTCGACCACTCCGGCACCTCTCCGCAATCACGTATCCCGGCCGGCCAAGAAACCATGTTGACAAGAAACCGGGTGGCGGAGAGGGAGGGATTCGAACCCTCGGTACCTTACGGCACACACGATTTCCAGTCGTGCCGATTAAGCCACTCTCGCACCTCTCCACCGGAACAAGGCGGGGAATATAGCACCGACCTTTACCAAAATCAATATGGCCAGGTTCCGGGTCCCGGCAGGCGTCAATCCCGCCTGGACTGGAAAAAATCAGACAGGATGGCCCCGCAGTCCCCCGCGGAAATGCCCCCGACGACCTCGATATGCTGGCGGTAGGGATTTCCGTCCAGAAGGCGGCCCGTGGATACCACGGCCCCGGCCCGCTGGTCCGCAGCGCCGAACACCACCGATCTGACACGAGCCAAAAGGATCGCCCCACAACACATGGTGCAGGGCTCCAGGGTCACGTAGAGGGTGGCATCTTCGAGGCGCCAGTTTTCCCCGTGGCCACTGGCCGAACCGATGGCCAGGATTTCCGCGTGAGCCGTCGGATCCCGCAGGGATTCCACCTGGTTGTGGCCGCGCCCGATGACCTGTGCATCCCTGACGATGATGGCGCCTACCGGGACTTCCCCCTTGTCGGCCGCCAACCGGGCTTCCTTCATCGCCTCGCCGATCCAGCGTTCGTGGGTGGCGAATGCTGAAAAAATATCCTCCTCGCTCACGGGACATCACCCTCGGTGGAGGCGGTGTTGCCACCCAGGTCCCTGACCTCGACTCGCACCCGCCAGGGCATCGGTCCAGGCTGACCATCTTCGCGGGGCCAGACTATCTTCACGGAGAATTTTTCCTTGGGACTGTCGCAGATGCCATCCACGGGATCCAACCGTTCAAGGGTCCCGTCCGGTAGATACAACTGGGCGCCGGCCAGAATGCCGCCGACATCCTCAGCGGTCAGGTTCACCTGGAACCCATCGGCCAGGGCCTCGATTTTGAAGCCGGAGATAACCGGCTCGGTATTGTCCACCAGGACCGGACCGAGGATCCGGCTGGACTGGGCAGCCAGGTGGCCTGGATTGTCCTGGCGGTCGCTGGCAGTCAGCCGCAGATCATACTGGCCGTCCGACACTTCGGAAGTGTCCCAGCTACCCAGGAGTTCGGCCCTGCCCGACAGGATCTCCCTCCAGGCCTCTTCCCCGCGGCGCCGGTAGGCAAGTTCGTAAAGCACGCGGTCCCCGTTGGGATCGGTACCTTCCCAGGTGAAGACCCGGACGGACCGGCCCACCCCCGCCCGTTCGGGACCGGCCAGACGGTCGGCGGTACTGTTGAGATTGAACTCCGCCTGCAGACCACTGCGAAAAGTCTGGGTGATGTTGTCGTTGTGGTTGTTCATCATGCCCAGGTGGATCGCACTGAGGATTTCCTGGGTGAAAGAAGCGATCACCGGGGGCAGGTTGTCCTGCCAGGCGCTGATCGAAACCGAAGTCAAACGGATGGGATTTTTCCCATCGGTTGCGGGGAACTCCACCCGCCACTGGAGAAACCGGCTCGCCTCCAGGGGAAGGGCCCGGTTCTGATCCGTCCAGCTGTCCGACCAGTCGGTCCAGCTGTCGTCGGGTTCGGAACGGTTCCCGCCCCTGACGGAAAATTTCAATTTTCCGTCGCCCCTCTCCGTCGTCCAGTTCAAGCGGCCCCAGCTGACAGGCAATCCTCCATCCAGGGGAGGGCTCAAGGCCCGCAGGGGGGCATCGCCGGAGGTGTCCAGGACCGTCACGCTGCCGGGATGGGCCTGGCAGACGATGATCGATTCATCCTCGCCATGGTCACCGGTCACCAGGATGTCCAGTATATCCCCACCGGACCATCCGGCCACCGGATGACTGCCCGCTGGAGGTGTAAGGCCATGCAAAACAGTGCGACCGGAATCACCTGCCAGGGGTCCTCCCCCCAGCCATCCCCACCTGGAACTCCAGGCGGCGATCATCAGATCAACGTCACCAAACCAGTAGGGCACCACCAGCCCCTCCGGTCCCAGACGGTACAGGGCGGCGCGGGGAATCTCGGGCCCATTGGCCACGATCATCATGGACAACAGGGACGGAGGGGCCGCGGGCATTTCCGCACCCATCGGCAAGCCGCCCCCCTGCAGGCCGGAATCCTCCGTATTCAGGGCCAGGACATACAGATCCCCATCGGGGCCGGCGATGAACTGCCGGGCCTCGTCCTGGGCGGTCTCGAACAGGAGCCTCAGGTTCTCTGGCCGGCGTGGATCGATGCTGTAGATCAGGCCGGGCCCCTGGGTGGCCACGAGCAGGTTGCCCAGGGAATCGAACACCAGGTCCAGTGTGTTCTGAGCGGGCAGCGTCACCAATTCGGTCAGGCTGTCCGAACCGGGATCGTACCGGAAAACTGCAGCCGGGCTTCCGACGGCCAGCCAGATCCCGTCATCGTCCGGATCGGTAACCATGGCCCAGACATAACCCCCGGGAACGCTGCCCAGCAGGGTCGCCTGGCCGTCAGCGTCGATACGGAAGAGTTTTCCCTCGGGGCCACAGCCCGCCAGGAGATCACCATCGTCCAGCATGACCAGGCTGAACACCTCGGTACCTTCCAG
>DAOWLV010000415.1 GCA_030643455.1 Candidatus Krumholzibacteriia bacterium
CGGTCACCACACCGGCGGCATCCGGCTCCACCACTTCGACGGTCTTCTTGCCGATGTTCGCCCGCAGCAGCTCGATGGTGCCGTGCAGCTGGTAGAGCTGCCGGGCCAGGGCGCACTGATCGTCCACGAACCGGTCGTAGTCGGCACTGGCTTCGACGATTTCCGCCAGGTAACGCACTCTTTCGGGCGGGATGACGAAAGCCCGTTTGCCCATGGCCTCGGTGACCACGTAGTCGGACTCCAGGGGCGCTTCGGTTCTGGCCACGATCTTGGTCATCACCGCCTGGTACAGTTCGTTCATGCCGGGATCGTTGAACTGGGAGGCGATGGTGCCGTAGACCGGTAACTGGTCGTCATCGACGTCGAACAGGTCTCGATTGCGCCGGTACTGCTTGCGGACGTCGCGCAACGCGTCCAGCGATCCGCGGTGATCGAACTTGTTGATGGCGATCAGGTCGGCGAAATCCAGCATGTCGATTTTTTCGAGCTGGGTCGCCGCGCCGTATTCGGCGGTCATCACGTATAGCGAGACATCCGAATGTTCGGTGATCTCGGTGTCGCTCTGCCCGATGCCGCTGGTCTCGACGATCACCAGGTCGAAACCGGCCGCCCGGCAGATGTCGATGCTCTGCTTCACGTACTTCGAAAGCGCCAGGTTGGACTGGCGGGTGGCCAGTGAGCGCATGTAGACCCGGGGATGGTCGATGGCGTTCATGCGGATGCGGTCGCCCAGGAGCGCCCCGCCGCTGCGCCGCCGTGAGGGATCCACCGAAACGATGGCGATGGTCTTGTCCTGGTAGTCAGCCAGGAACCGCCGCACCAGTTCGTCCACCAGCGACGACTTGCCCGCCCCGCCGGTCCCTGTGATGCCAAGGACGGGAATTACCTTGGAACCGGCGATCCGGCCGCCGGCCGCCACCACCGCAGCCATCAAAATTTCGTCCTGGTCGGGGTGATTTTCCGCCAGCGAGATCAAGCGGCCCAGCGATCGTGGATCCCTGGTGGCCAGTCCATCCATGTGCCCGGAAAGCGAGTCGGCCGTAGGGGCCTGGCCCACCGCGAAATCACACTGCCGCATCACGTCGTTGATCATGCCCTGCAGCCCCATCTCGCGGCCGTCGTCCGGCGAAAAGATCCGGGTGATGCCGTACTCGTGAAGCTCCTCTATCTCACCTGGCAGGATGGTCCCGCCGCCCCCGGCGAAAATCCTGATATCCACCCCCGATTCCTTGATCAGGTCATGCATGTACTTGAGGTACTCCACATGCCCGCCCTGGTAGCTGGTGATGGCGATGCCCTGCGCGTCTTCCTGGATGGCGCAGTCGACGATCTCCTTCACCGAACGGTTGTGCCCGAGGTGGATGACCTCGGCCCCGCTGGCCTGCAGAATGCGCCGCATGATGTTGATGGCGGCGTCATGGCCGTCGAACAGGGACGCGGCGGTCACGATGCGCACGTGATTGGTGGGCTGATAGGGTTCGATCTTCCGTGTGGCAGGATGGACGGCTGGGTCGGACATGGTCACCTTTCGGCCGCGGGCCGGCCTGAGGCAAACCCGTGGGGAGCAAAAGAACCCATGGCCGGCGCTGGGATAGACACCGGGCGCCGGCGGATCATTGGCTTACATCAAATCTAGCACATGGCCCCGGGATTGGACAATCTTCCCCTCCTGCGGCCAGCCCATGGAAAAACCCTGGACCTGGGATCACTATTTTATTTCATCGACCCATATGAAATCGGACCAGATCCCGTGTTCCCAGATTTGCCGGGGCTCATCGAACTCTTCCGCCCAGGTCCCGAATTTGACCAGGCCAATTCCCGGGCTGTAGTAGAAGGTGTCGCGACCGGTTTCCACCTGCTGGATTCCCACGCTGACGTCATGGTTGAGAATCACCGTCCGGCAATCGCTCCAGAAAATCTCGAAATCCTCGGCCTTGTTCACTCCGGCCCAGGACCCTGCCGACTTGCCCAGGAAATTGAAGGGGATTTCCGTGGTCCCTTCGAGGACCTTCACGTCATAATTCACCGTGGCGGTCTCTTCCCCGGATCCGAAGGTGACAGTACCGTCCCAGTTGGCCGTCACCGTTGGGCGGTTGAGCCACTTGACCGGTGTGTCGAAAAAGAAATCCTCCGGAGAGCCTTCATCCATCTCCCGGAACCCGCGAAGATTGATGGCCGAAGCGGTTCGGGCCATGTAGTCCCACTCGTCAAGAGTCTCGAAATCCTCGACCTCGTATCGCCGGAAGTTTTCACCATCCTCCCATTCGAACAATTGCCACCTGGTGTAGCTTCCCGAGGCCTTGGCCTGCACCGGACCGTCGTCCGCCCATTGGGTGTAGTAGCCGAAGAAAAATTCATCCTGGACCGGGAAATAGTCCGCCGTACCAGCCACGTCCACCTCCCAGACCGGGTGCGTGTCGTTCACGTTGCCGCTGGCATCCCTGAAATCATCCAGTTGGAACATCAGGGGAGTGCCGTCGGGCAGAGGTGTGGGCAGGACGATCGTCACCATCGTGCGATCGGGGTTGAAAGTTGGTTCGACCCCGCCAATGTTAACGGCGAAGTACAACTGGAAATTGATCCTGAGGAACTCCAGCGATTCCTGGTGGATAGGTTCGTCGAAGACGATCCTGATGGATGAAGTGAAGGCTGAAATCGTCTCGCCGTCCGCCGGCGTGATGCTCAGGATCTGCGGCGGTGTCGTGTCGGCCTCGGACCCGGTGGTGAAACTGAAGGTGAATTCCTCGGCGAGGGGTTGGGAACCCAGCATGGATGCAGTGGTACATTCGGTCCCCGCGACCACGGTCACTTCGGTGTCGATCGGAAAGTCGGATTCCCGAACCAGGGCATAGGTATTGTTGCCCATGAATCCGACGGTGAAGGGAACCGCCCCCTTGTCCGGCACGGTGATGGTGATCCCCCTCTCCAGGGAATCCACGTCCATCTCACGGTTGAACTGGATGTTCACCAGACCGTTGACCAGGACGTCGGTCGCGCCGTCTTCGGGGAAACTGCCCACCGCCAGGACCTGATCGGTGAAGACGCGGAATCTGGCCTCATGGGAATTTTCCAGGGGGTTGCCGGCCACATCCTTCAATCCGGTTCCCACCGTCACGGTAACTTCCACGCCCGGATCCCAGGTATCGTGGGCGATGCGCAGGGTGTGATCATCATTCATCCAGGTC
>DAOWLV010000463.1 GCA_030643455.1 Candidatus Krumholzibacteriia bacterium
TCCAGATCGGGGATCTTTTGCCAGTAGGTTGTGGAAAAGGTCTGTGTACTGAAACTTCGTTTACAGGTCTTGCATGTAAACCTCTGGATACGGTGGGGGGCGGTGAACCTTTGATAGTAGCCGATCTTCTTGTAGGGCCACGGTTCACCGGAGTTGCTGTGGTGTTTGCAGTTAGGGTTAGGGCAGAAGGGAGGAGTCCATGATTTGGTGGTGTTTTTTGAGGTAGCCATGCTCGGCTAACCGCAAGAGGTGGGCCGGACACATTCTCGGAGGCACAACCAAATAAATACCCCAAATCCCACGGGTTGCAGTTCAGGACGAGGTATGGGACTTTGGATGAAACCTCCATTTCACCGGCCCTGCCCCTGCGCAGTGGCAGGAGAGTCTCATGATCCTGTACCTGAACGGAAAATACGTTGATGCTGACCGGGCGGTGATCTCGGTATGGGACGGGGGCTACCTCTACGGGGACGGGGTGTACACGACCCTTCGCATTTATCGTGGCGAGGCACTGGACCTGCCGGCCCATTACCGGCGGCTGGTCAACCACGCCGCCGCCCTTGATCTGCCGCTGGTGAAGACGGAATTGGATTTCACGCAGATCGCCAGACGCCTGGCCCGGGAAAACGGCTTGACCTCGAAAGACGGGAGGATGCGCATCACCATCACTCGCGGAGGCGGTCCCGACACTCCCCTGCCCTTGTCGGACCTCGAGGCGATCGAACCCACGGTCCTGGTCACCTTGACGGCCATCGGGGAGGAACTGGAGCGGTGGCGGAATGAGGGCATTCCGGTGATCACCCTTGACGCATCCTTCGCCCGGGGCAACTTCCCGGAATTGAAGACCCTCAACTCCCTGGCCACAATCCGCGCCCTGCGCCGGGCAACGGTTTCCGGTTGCCACGAAGCGATTCTCACCGACCCCGAGGGCCGTCTGCTCGAAGGCGCAATCAGCAACCTCTTTCTCGTATCGGCGGGAAACCTGCTCACCCCCTCTTGCAGCGGAGGATTCCTGCCAGGCAGGACACGGGAACGGATCCTGGCCATCGCCGACCGGGAAGGTATCACGGTGCGGGAGAAACCCCTGGACCGTCGGCATCTGGAGGCCGCCTGCGAGGTCTTCCTGGCATCCAGTGTGAGGGAGGTTCTGCCGGTGATCAGCATCGACGGCCAACCCGTGGGCGATGGCGTACCCGGCGAGGTGACCCGCCGCATCCAGAACTGCTACCGGCGCGACATTCTCGCCGGCGATTGATCAACGGTATCCGGACAGACACAAAAAGCCCGGCCATGAAATCATGACCGGGCCGAAAAAACCAAAGGGCGTCCCCCGACGAATCTGCCGGCTAGAAATCGAAACTGGTGTCCTGCACCTTGAAGGAGTTGAAGTCCTCGGTCTCGGTGGACGGCAGCTCGTTCTTGATCTCGCGCGCAGGGGCAGGAGCACCGGCCAGGGCGATGTCGTCCTTCATGGTGGCAAGATCGGTGTAGGCGTCCGCGGTGGCGATCAGTTCGGTGCTGGTCATCTCGCGCAGGGCGCAGATCTCGACATGAATGCCGCGCCGGCCCAGAGCGACCACCAGGGCCCTGAAGTCGCCGTCACCGGTGCAGAGAATGACCGTGTCGAGTTTGTCCGCCAGTTGGAGGACGTCGATGGCCATTTCCATGTCCAGGGCTCCGCGAACGTTCCGGCTGCTGCCCTCCATGTCGTTGAAGGACTTGATCTCCTTGGTCACGACGGTGAACCCGTTCAATTTCAGGAAATTGATGAAATCGATTTTCCCTTCGGACTGGTTGCTGACCGCGGTGTAGAAATATGAACGCAGCAGACGTCTCCCATCCGCGAGTTTGCGGCAGAGTTTGAGGTAATCCAGCCGCATGTTCAGATGTTTGGCGCTGTAGTGGATGTTTTCCCCATCGATGAAGATGGCCACCCGGTCATTCGGATTATTTGAATACATAATATTTTCCACCTTGTTCGCTTGATACAGGCCGGTGAGCCGGCCGACTGGGCAAGTGGCAAAAGGGAGTACTGCCCTGATGGGCAATCCCCCCCAGCTGTTGCGCGAAAATATACTCACGTACCCCTGTATTGGCAATTTCTATTGCCCTCAACGGGAGGACGGCTGTCCCCCTGAAAAATCGGCCGGCCGGGCCTTGCCTGTCCACTGCCGAAGGCCGGCGGACAGGCGTTCGGACCAGAGTGTCGCCAACCGGTAATATGTCGGCATCACCAGCAGGGTCAAAAGTGTGCTCGACGCCAGTCCCCCGCTGATGGCCCTGGCCATGGGGTAGTATTCGGCGTTCCCCACGTGGGCGCCATGAATCACCGCCAGGGGCAACAGGCCCAGGATGGTGGTTCCGGCGGTCATCAGGATCGGCCGCAGGCGATCCGCGCACCCCTGGACGATGGCCTCGTCGAGAGTGAGACCCGATGCGCGCTGCCCGTTGATGTGATCCAACAGCACGATGCCGTTGTTCACCACGATGCCGATGAGAATCACCATCCCGATCATGGCCATCAGGTTGAAGGGTGTGCCGGTGGCCATCATCAGCCAGAACACGCCCAATGAAGCAAAGGGCACCGTTCCCATGACCACCATGGGATACAGCAGGGACTCGAACAGGCTGGCCATGACGAAA
>DAOWLV010000451.1 GCA_030643455.1 Candidatus Krumholzibacteriia bacterium
CCAGCATTCGGTGCGCGAACTGCGAAGCATCGGCATCCAGCCCGATTTCCTCATGTGCCGTTCCGAGCGTGCCATCGGGGACGACGCCCGGCGAAAGATCGGCCTGTTCTGCAATCTGGATGTGGATCACGTTTTCGAAGCACGCGACGTGGAGAGCATCTACCAGGTTCCGCTGAATCTTCACAACCAGAATTTCGACGTGTTGCTCTGTGATCGCCTGGGGTTGGAGACCGAACTGCCTGACCTGGCCGAATGGGAAAAGATGGTGCATGCCGTCCTCAATCCGACCGAGACCGTGCGTATCGCCATCGTCGGCAAGTACACCGAACTGAAGGATGCCTACAAGAGCATCATCGAATCCTTCATTCACGCCGGCATTCCCCACCACGTGAAAGTGGATCAGGTGTGGATCGATTCGGAAAGCCTCGAGGGAGACGACGTGGGGGACCGGCGGTTGGCGGAGATCTTCGCCGACATCCACGGGATCCTGGTGCCCGGCGGTTTCGGCGACCGGGGCATTCCGGGCAAGGTCAACGCCATCCGGTTCGCCAGGGAGAACAAGGTGCCTTTCCTGGGGATCTGCCTGGGGCTCCAGTGCGCCATGATCGAGATCGGCCGCGACCTGGTAGGTCTGGAAATGGCGGGATCCGCGGAATTCACCCCCGAAACGCCTCACCCGGTGATCCATCTCATGGAGGAACAGCGGGGCATCGCCAACAAGGGCGGAACCATGCGGCTGGGGGCCTATCCCTGTCACCTCGTGCCGGACAGCCGGGCTTTCGCGTGTTACGGTGAACTGGAGATCAGCGAACGGCACCGGCACCGCTACGAAGTGAACAACGAATACCGGGAACAGTTCGAAAAAGCCGGCGTCCTGTTTTCAGGACTGTCGCCGGACGGCAGTCTGGTGGAGATCATGGAGTTGCCCGAGCATCCGTTTTTCATCGCCGTTCAGTTCCATCCGGAACTGAAATCCCGGCCCGGCCGTCCCCACCCGCTGTTCCGTGAATTCGTGGCCTCGGCCTGTGCCCATTCGAGTCCTCCAAGGAAACAGTCCGTGGACCACGCCGCCAACTGAGGGTGGTGCGCCACCTCCGGGAAGGAAGTTTTCATGACCGTTGCAACTCCCACCGTCCTGGGTGAACACGAGGTCGGTCTTGGACAACCCCTGTTTGTCATTGCCGGGCCCTGCGTTCTCGAGGATCCGGACGAGATGCTGCAGACCGCCGAAACCCTGGCCGCAATCTGCGAACGTCTGGGTGTGGGCTTCTGTTTCAAGTCCAGCTACCGGAAAGACAATCGAACCAGCGCGGATTCGTACCGCGGACCTGGTATCGATGAGGGTCTCCGGCTTCTGGACCGGATCCGGGATGCCGTGGGGGTGCCGGTTCTTACGGACATCCATCATCCCGAAGAAGCGGAGGCGGTGGCCCAGGTTGCCGAAGTCATTCAGATTCCCGCCTTTCTTTGTCGGCAAACTTCCCTGCTGGAAGCCGCGGGTCGCACCGGCAGCGTGATCAACGTAAAAAAGGGCCAGTTCCTGGCCGCGGCCGACATGGACCATGCCGCCGGCAAACTCCGCCATGTGGGCTGTGAGAGGATCCTGTTCACCGAACGGGGTTCTTTTTTCGGTTACCGTGACCTGACGGTCGATTTCAGGTCGATACGGATCATGCGCGAGCTGGGATATCCCGTGGTCTTCGATGCCACCCACTCGGTCCAGTCGCCCGGCAGCACCGGCACCACGACGGGCGGCAAACCGGAACTCATTCCCCTTCTCGCCCGGTGTGGAATGGCAGCCGGCAGTGACCTTGTTTTTCTCGAGGCCCATCCCGAACCGGCGCGCGCCAAGAGTGATGCCGGCAGCCAGTTGCCCCTGGATGCCTTCGAACCCCTGGTGGCGGAACTGATCAAGTTCCGGAATCTGTACCTGGAGGCCAACGCGTGAACGAAACCAACCATGATTCGCGACCCTGGCCGCCCCGCACGGATGAGGACTACCGGCAGGAGGCAGTCGTTCTGGTGGGGGATAAACTGGCGGACCTTCTGGCGAAGGTGCGGTTGATGGTTTTCGATGCGGATGGCGTTCTCACGCCCGGCAACCTCATCTACAGCGTTGAAGGGGAAGCACTCAAGGAGTTCCACAGCCATGACGGGCTGGGCCTGGTGATGGGGCGGCTGGTGGGCATCAAACGGGCCGTGTTGACGGGCCGCAACAGCGGGATCGTCCAGCGCCGCTGCCGGGAATTGCGCTTCGACTCCATCAAGCTGGGCCGTTTCGACAAGGTGGATGCCCTCAGGGAAATCCTGGCCGAGACGGGATGCAGGGCGGCCGATACCCTCTACATGGGAGACGACCTGATCGACCTGCCGGCCATGTACGAGGTGGGTTGCGCGGTCGCGGTGCCGTCGGCCCCGAACGAGATCAGGGAATACTGCCACTATGTGACCAGTTGCGAAGGCGGGCACGGCGCGGTCCGGGAAGTGGTGGACCTCGTCCTGAAAAGTGCCGGACTGTACGGTCAGGCCCTGGATCTGCTGGGGAAGAAGGAAGAGCAACCCACCCGGGCGGAACTGTCGTCCGACGCGGAAGAGGAGACCTGGCAATGATGGAAGCGTCCCGTCGGAATCCAGACCCCGAAGAGCTCAAGGACGATGCCCTTATCTCCCTCGGCCGTGAAGCCTTCATCCAGGAGGCCGGAGCCATAGAAGCGGTCGGTCTCGGACTGGACGCGGATTTCGCCCGGGCCGTCCGGCTCCTTTTTGACTGCACGGGGCG
>DAOWLV010000288.1 GCA_030643455.1 Candidatus Krumholzibacteriia bacterium
ATATCTTCCACGCTGGTTGCATCCTGCGACAACATCGACGCCCAGAACCCCGGTTACGAAGGACTGATGGGTGCCGGCCGGGTCAATCTCCAGAGGGCCCTCGGGGACAACATCCAGCAATATCCCGCTGAATATCCCACCCTGTTCGACGCCATCAACTGCGCGTCCGCCCAGGACACGGTAAAGGTCGAAAGCACCGCACCGCTGAACGAGCCGGTCACCCTCCACGACCGGGGGATCAAGTTCTTCGGCGCGTACGACTCCAGTTATATGACCCGCGATCCGGAAAATTTCCCGACGGTCATCACCGGCAACCTGGCCTCCTCGACCCTGCGTTTCGCGGGAGACATCGGTACGGACACCGAAGTCGACGGCTTTCTGATCCAGGGAGGAGGCGGCGTCACCTTCGCGGGGATCCCCTATTTCGCCCGCTACGGTGGTGGCATCCTGATGAGCGGCCATTCCCCCACCCTGCGCAATCTCGAAGTGACAGGCAACACCGTGGGCAACGACTCCGACCTGGGCTGCGGCGGCGGCATCATGATGAACAATTGCAGTCCCGTTCTGGAGAACGTCTCGGTCCACGGCAACACCGGTATCTACGGCGCCGGGCTGTTTGCCTACGAGAGTTCTCCCACCATGATCGATTGTGACATCTCCGGCAACCTCATCATCACTGACAACTTCACCTACCCGCCCCAGGGTGGCGGCGTGCACATCCTGGACTCGGATCTCACCATGACCGATTGTGTCGTTTCAGGCCATCTCGACCTCGATAACGGCGGCGGCATGTACGTGGGAGGTTTCAACACCAGTTCGTCCCTGGACATGACCGGTGGGGAAATTTCCGGGAATTCGGCCATCACCAACGGCGCAGGACTGTATATCAACGGCGGCAACCTGGACCTCAGTGGGGTTGCCATCGACGCCAACGTCAAGGCCCCGGCGGCCAACTTCATGCACGGCGGCGGTATCTTCGCCACCGCGGCCACCGTGACCCTCGACAGCCTGGTCGTCACCGGCAACGAGGCCCATATCGGAGCAGGCGTTGATTTGACCTCCTGCGGCGATGCGGTCCTGATGCATTCGGTCCTGACCGGCAATACCGCCTTGTTCTGGGGCGGCGGCCTGAACTACCAGGGCAATACGGCCGGCTCGATCACCAGCAACACCTTTTTCGGCAACGAAGCGACAGCCAGCGGCGGCGGCGGTATCTACGTGAGCGCCAGTTCACCTGCGATATCCAACAACATCTCGGCGTTCAACACCGGCGGCACCGGCAACGCCAACGGCATGGCCCTGTTGGCGGAACCTTCGCTCCTGAGCTGCAACGACACCTTCGGCAACGTTGGCGCCGATTATTCGGGCGTGCCCGATCCGACCGGAACCGACGGCAACATTTCCCTCGATCCCCTGTTCTGCAGCTCCGGAACCGGCCAGTTCAATGTGACCAACGAATCGCCTTGCGCAGCGGCCAATAGCGGCGGTTGCGGTTTGATCGGCGCCCTGTCCAGCGGTTGCGAACCTTCCCCGGTGCAGGACGAGGAGCCCGGCCTGCCGACCGCCTTCCTGGTGGATCAGAACTACCCCAACCCGTTCAATCCCAGGACCACGATCCGGTTCGCCCTGCCCAACGCCGGCCGTACCCGGGTCGCGATCTTCGATGTGGCCGGACACCACGTGAAGACCCTGGTGGATGAGGATCTGCCGGCGCAGTCCCATCAAGTGGTCTGGACCGGTGAAGACGACCATGGCCGTGGCGTGGCTGCCGGCATCTACTTCTACATGGTCACCAATGGGAATGATCGGTCTGTGGGGCGTATGGCGCTCGTGAAGTGATCGTCTGAAGCATTGGCCTTCCTGCAATAGAGAGGCCCCAGAACGTCCTCGTACCTGTGGATTGTTCTGGGGCCTCTCTATTGCAGGAAGGCCAATGCTTCAGACGATCACTTCACGAAGGCAGGGGTGGGAGCCTAGAGCCAGGCACGCAGAAGGGTCAGGACCCCTACGGCGATCAGGAGGAATCCCATCCCTTTCATCAGGCGTTCGTGGGTGTGGGGACGGAAGCGGGCGCGGAAAGCGGCCAGGATTTTCAACAGGACGAAGAACCATCCCATGATGCCGAGGGCCACTCCCGCGGTAAATACCCACGGGGAGCCAGCCATGGGGTTCAGTCCCCACGATACGGCAATCGTGATCATTCCCAACCAGGTAAACGGGATGGAGATGTTGCCGGCAACCAGACCGAAACCGAGCCAGAATTCCTGCAGGAGGGTACCGGCAGTGTCTTCCTTTTCCGGATCTTCGTCGACCACGACCGGAAGCGTGTTCTTTCTCCGCAGAAAATAGAAGCCCAGAGCCAGCAGAATAAGACCGCCGGCGGACCTGGCGACCACCTCGAAGCCGGGCCAGCGGGACAGAACCTGCTCGGCACCGATCACCGCGACCAGACACCAGATCGCCTCGGCAGCTGCAGCACCGGCCGCCAGCAGGATTCCACGGCGGAAATGACCCGCCAGACCCCGCTGGAAGACGAAGATGGAGACCGCTCCGGCCAGTGGCATGGAGCCCACCCAGCCCATGAGGAAACCTACACCCAGCGAGCCGATCATGACTGCGAAAACTCCCGGCGAGCGGCGGTGAGATCTTCAGGGGTATCGATTTCCATGCAAAGCAAATCTGCCAGATCCACCGGCAGGATGTCGTGTCCCGACCTGATCATTTCGACAAAGGACGCCTCGTAGTATTCATTGACCCGGTGTTCGGTTTTCATGCGCCTGTTCAGGATCCGGGATAGCACCTTGACCGATGACGCGGAAAAAACTTCAAGTCCCACCGACTCCCCCGCCGCGGTGGCCGGGGTCATTTCCTTGCTCAAATCCATCACCCTGCCTGCGGGATCGAGGCAAACCTTCATCTCTTCTTCACCCACGGCGCCGGTGGTGCGCAGGCCCAGACGATTGGGAGCCTGATCGGTGAGGATCCTGTCGATGACTTCTTCTTCGAAAACGATGTCGCTGTCGAGCAGGAAGATGGGCTCGTTACCGGCGTCACAGGCGTCACAGGCCAGCATCAGGGACCAGGCGTTGTTGGTGGTGGCATAGTCGGCATTGTGAACGAAGGTGAAATCAAGCTCAGGGAAACCTCCGGACAAGGCCTGGCGGATCTGGTCGCCGCAGAATCCGTCAACGACCGTGAATTGCTTCAGCCCCCGGGAGGCCAGAATCCGGATCGCGCGGGCCAGGATGGTCTCCTGGCCCACCGGCAGGAGGCATTTGGGACAGTCATCGGTCAGGGGACGAAGCCGGGTCGCCTGCCCGGCCGCCAGCAGGACGGTTCTGATATCAGGCCCCTTTCGCAACCCGGGCGGCCAACCTGCGGTCAATCGCCGCGCGAATGGTCAGCACCATCAAACCCCAGCCCGTGCCGAATACAAGGGCGAACCACAGATACCAATCCAGCTTGTTGAATACTCCGGCCAACATGATGAGGAAAAGATGCATGGTCGGACCCATCAGGGCGGCCATCGGAAGGATGGGCCTCCGGGCGGCCTTCCACTCTTCCAGGGGAACCAGGTCGCGGTCGACGATATTTTTTGTGGCCGGTCCCGAATACCAGAACTTCGCGTATCCCGCGTAGATGGCGATCAGGGCACGCTCGGGTCGATGGGACTTTTCGGCCTTCCAGATCGCGGTCTGTTGCCTGAGTTCCACCAACTCCACGGCCGGATCACGTCTCTTGCCGTAGACCCTGTCCAGCCACTCGTTGCGGATGCGGTCCACCATCGCGGACCACCAGGCGAAGCTGATGCCGGCGGGAATCCCGATGGCCATGATGTAATACGGCTGGCCGGTCAGAACGGTCATCCCGTGGAGCACGCCGATGAACAGGAAGATCTGGGTCACGTAATCCACAAATCCATCGAGAACGTAACCCACGATGGACCCGGTGCCGCGGATACGGGCGAGCATCCCGTCCACGCAATCGAGCACATTGGTGAAGAAAAGAAGAAGGGAACCGGCCAGGAAATAATCCGGTGTGCCCTGCCAAAAGCACCACCCCGCTGCCAGGCCGGGCAGGAAGCTGAAAAGGGTGACGTGGTTGGGTGTGATCGGAGTCGGTTGGAGAAGTTTGACCAGCACGAAGGCCACGGGCCGGAAAAGCACCAGATCGAGAAGTTCCTCCAGTTCGGGCGCCTTCAGCATGGAACGGTATTCCTGAAACAGACGGGTCAAGCCGAAGCTCACGCCACCTCTCCACCCGAGGCCGCTTCAGCCATATCCGCGGGCCAGGCCCTGAGGACGGCCTCCAAGAGCAGGGCATTCTCCTGTTCAGTGCCGAGGCTGATTCGGGCGTAACCCAGGAAGGCGGGCTCCGAAAAGAACTTCACGATCAGACCTTGGGCATCCAGTGCTTCCTTGAGCACGGGAATGACGTGTTGGGGAAACTTGACCAGGATGAAATTGGCGTCGGATTCGAAAACCTGGCATCCCGCATAGGAGCGGAAGAATTCGTAGAATTTGTCGCGGTCGGCGGCCATGCACCGGGCGATTTTCTCGTAGTATTCCGGACTGTCGAGGGCGGCCAGGGCCAGACGCTCGGACAGGCGGTTGTAACCCAGATTACGGGCACAGTACTTCTGGAAGCCGCCCAGACCTTCACCGATGATGCCATACCCCATCCGCACCCCGGCCAAGGCATACAGTTTACTGAAGGTGCGCAAAATCAACAAATTGGGGAATTGGTCGGTCAGAACGCCGAAGTCATCGGTCTGGCCGGGGGTCAGACCGAAATAGGCCTGGTC
>DAOWLV010000411.1 GCA_030643455.1 Candidatus Krumholzibacteriia bacterium
ACCGGCGGCGTTGCGGCGCTGCAGGTCCATCTGGAAGAACCGGTCCTGGGCGTGGAGAAAACCCAGGGCGCGGGCTGCATCCCGGCGGTCTTCGGCCTGGATGTCGGGCACCCCCAGGGCGTCACGGGTCACGGTAACCGGTCGGGAAAGACCCTCCAGCTCGATTTCGCCTTCGAGGCGGGGTCGGCTGCTGCGCAGGATCACATTTCCAACGAGGAATGCGGTCAATACCAACCCCAGCAACGAGGCCACCAGGATCAGCAGGATGCGCCGCAGGCGACGGAACATGGAAATGACTCCTTTTCGGTGGTTCTTCCCGATCCAATCACCCTAAACTTATTATATTGACATCCACGATCAAAATTATCTATGATGCCCAGTTCGGCGCGATGAAATATTCGCTGCAATCTATCACATCTTTATCTGGGAGGAAAATCTCATGAAACCCTTGCTAGTCATGATCACCGCCCTGACCCTGCTGGCCTCCGTGGCTTATGCAGAAACGATCACCGTCGAATTCATCGGCATGGTGGAGTACAACCAGGTCAACCAGGGAATCTTCGCGGATGTGAACAGTGGTGACGCCGTACTCGCCACCTTCACCCTCGATTCGGAAATCTGGGAGCCCAGCCCCGGCGGTTACGGAGTCCGAGGCTATCCCATCGATCAGTCCTCCTTCGAGCTGACCATCGGTTCGGTAGGCCCCGTGCCCCTGGTGAGCCCCCAGCCCGACGGCGAGATCACCTACTTCAACATTCGCAACGCCGACCCCGTGGCCGACGGCTTTTTCATCTCCAACCAGCTGGATTGGGACAACCTATTGCCCAAGCTGGATGTGGAAGGCGGAATTGATCCCTACTTCAGTTTCATCTGGTCCGTGGGCTACACCGAGGACACCTTCAGTTCCCTGGATATCGTGGATGCCATTGGAAGCTACGATTACACCGGCTTGACCAGCTTCTACACCGCGGTCAAGGACGCCTGGGCCGATCCCATTGGTTTGGAATTCGTGCAGACGAACATCATCGGCGGCCCGGTGGCCATCGAATCGATGAGCATGGGTTCCGTCAAGGCCCTCTTCCGCTAAATGAGTATGTCGGAAAACCGAACCGACCCCCGCTTCCTGGATTTTCCAGAGAGCGGGGGTCGTTCAGATCAAAAACCAACCAGAACCACGTGGGTTGGATTCAGAAGGAAGATAATGATCTTCTGTCCAAGCGAGGCATCATCATTCTTGAGCCAGGCGAGGGTCAAATGGTGAACGGCCTCACCCATGAGCGCCCCGGTGATGGGGGTTACCAGGAGATCCTGCGTGCTGGGGTGTTCGGCGATGGACTCGACCGCGTATTCCCACCACACGGACATTGCCGCGCTGAAGAAGAACGACTGCACTGGTGACGCACCCTGACATCGAACCGTGTTGTAGTATATGGACCCTACGTAGGGATGACCCAGGTAGTTGTGATACCAATGGTCCTCGTCCCACGTTGGAGCCGACTTATATGCGTCCACAAAGTTGTTCGCCCCCACCTGAAGAAAATCTTCATGCCACCCGGTGAAGGATTTGGGCAACACCATCATGGTTGCCATGATCGCGAATTCGAACCCACCGATGAGAATCGCGCCCTTCTTGAACATCTTCCCGTAATTTTCGGTCTCGTCGGGTAACTCGAAATCCATGTATATTTTTTCCATGGACACATGGTCCTGGTAGGAATAGCTGTCCATCCAGATCAAGGCGGATGGATCCGAACTCAATGCCATCTTGGTGCCGCTCATCCAATGAGGCTCGGAGGAACGGCTGATTCCCCGCTGCCGCATCTGGAGCGGGCTGAACTGGAGACCCGACCTGCTGGCGCGGGACGGCACCGCCCAGGGATGTTGAAGAGAATACCTCAGATGTGCCGTGGGTGATTCGAACTGGAACATGGTCTGGGCCCGGGAAACCGATGGGCTCAACAGGAGGAAGGCCGTAGTCAAAAGGAAACCCGTCCAGGCCAACCGGATCCGACTGGTTCGCAGGACAGGAGGCATGAATCCCCTGGCGATTGTAAGCTGCACTCCCTGGTAAGGGTGGTTCATTTAATCGCCTTGCGGGATTGGGCTAAAAACAAAAAATCTGAGTTGAGAGACAATATTATCCTGATTCGGATTTGTCAATATAACTGTGTCCGCCTCACGGGACCAACAGGATCACTATTGTGGTCCTTCGACACGCCATTTCTCCTCGTCCAGGATGTACTGGGTGTTTCCCTTCCTGTAGTGTTCGGCGGCCAAGGGGATGAAGTCACCAGGACGTGGCACCGGCGGCGGCATGAAGATGCGGATCTCGACGCTGTCCGGGGTCGCGACAACGACCCGGGATTTGGGTTCACCCTCACCAAAGGGTTGCAGGCCTTCGGCTTCGACGACCAGGACCAGCCCCAGTACGGTATTGCGCTCGATCATGGGATTGCACCGTAGCGACAGCATGGTCAGGATGGCCAGCAGGAGTACCCCTGCAGCCCCCATGGCCCGGGTATTACGGTAGCTTTTGGCCCATGAGTTCCAGATTTTCAGGATCCGCCCCCATCGGTCGTGCGCAGGATCTTGCCGCCGACGCCAACCACTGTCCCCCTGTTTGCATCGGAGAAGGAAACGCCGTCCAGAAGGTCCTCCGTTCCGCTGGACTGGCTCACCCAGGTGGCGCCCCCGTCGATCGTGTGCAGGATCGTACCGTTGTTGCCGACCACCGTCCCCTTGTTGGCATCGGTGAAACAGACATCGAAGAGGTAATGGGTCGTGCCGCTGTCCTGGCTCACCCAGGTGGAGCCCCCGTCGGTCGTGTGCAGGATCGTACCGTTGTTGCCAACCACAGTCCCTGTATTCGCGTCGGTGAAGCTGACGCCTGTCAGGAAGTCCGTGGTACCGCTCGACTGGCTGTCCCAGGTGGCACCCCCGTCGGTCGTGCGCAGGATCACCCCGCCCTGACCAACCACGGTTCCTGTATTCCCATCGGTGAAACAGACATCGTGGAGAAATTTTGTCGTGCCGCTCGGCTGGCCACCCCAGGTGGCGCCACCGTCGGTCGTTTGAAGAATCATGCCGGATTGACCAACCACGGTTCCGGTATTCGCGTCGGTAAAGCAGACACCCAAAAGGGCTCCCCCTGTACCACTCGGCTGGCCCATCCAGGTTGAGCCGCCATCGGTCGTATGTAGGATCGTCCCTGAATTTCCAACAGC
>DAOWLV010000366.1 GCA_030643455.1 Candidatus Krumholzibacteriia bacterium
CCTCGGTGGAAGCCCCGATGCTGAGCCCGAGGGTTTTCGAAGCCTGGGTCGAACCGGAGATCCAGGGCAGTAAACAGGTTTTCTGGATCGTCATCGACTGCATGCGGCTGGATCAGATGCGCATGATCGAACCCCTGCTCGAACCCTATTTCCACCTGGAACGCCGCAACTACTGGTCCATCCCGCCCACGGCGACTCCCTACGCCAGGAACGCCCTTTTCGCGGGCCTGTATCCTCTGGATATCGCCGAGGGTTATCCCGATTGGTGGATCTCGTCCGCGGATCACGCCGGCAGCCGCAACGCCAGCGAGGGGGATCTCATGAATGAGCTCCTCAAACGACTCGGCAGTCCTGCGGTCGGCAGCAGCCGTTATTACAAGGTGTCCGACGCCCGCGACATGGACCTGCTCCACCGCAACCTCGGATCCCTGGGCGATACGCGCCTGGTGGCCGGCGTCTACAATTTCCTCGACATCATGGCCCACGGGCGCAGTCAGAACCGCATCCTCAAGGAACTGGCGCCGGACGAGGCGGCCTTCCGGACCCTCATGCGGTCCTGGTTCGAACACTCCAACCTGTTCGACGTCATGAAAAACCTCGCCCGCCGGGATTGCACGGTGATCCTGACCACCGACCACGGCTCCAAGCTGTGCAAGCGGGCCGTCCAGATCCGGGGCAACCGGGACACCAGCAGCAACGTTCGATACAAGTTCGGAGACAACCTGGGGGTGGACGAGGAACGGGTCATGCTGATGAAAAATCCCGAGCATTACCGTCTGCCGGCCCAGACCACGATCGAGAACTACGCGATCACCTCGGACAATTTCTACCTGGTGTATCCCACCAATTTCCACGAGTACGAACGGCTGTACCGGGACAGCTTCCAGCACGGGGGGATCAGCCTCGAGGAGATGATCTGTCCATTTGTCGTCATGCGACCCCGTTGACACAGGGTCCCGATACCGGGGAGAAGCCGATGGCCGACCATCCCATACCCGCGGCGGCGGACTTCGCTTTCCACCGGGAGGTCCATGGGCCTGCGGGCACCGGCCGGCTCGCTGAAGAGGGGTCCGGTCTGTTGCGCGGGGGGGAAATCATCCTGCTCCACGGCAAACTGGGTGCGGGCAAGACCTGTTTCACCCAGGGGCTGTGCCGGGGCCTCGACGTCACCCAGGACGTCGTTTCGCCCACCTTCACCCTGGTCAATTCCTATTCGGGACGCCTCCTGGTCCATCATCTTGATTTCTACCGGATCGAACCGGGGGCCGACCTGATGGATATCGGTGTCCCGGATATCCTTGAACAGGTATTCGATGGTGACGCGGTGGCGGTGGTGGAATGGCCTGATCTGCTTCTGCCTGAACTGGGGAAAGACGTTCCCTACCTGGAACTTCTGGCAACAAGGGGAACCGGCGACGATGACCGGATCTGGCACCTGCGGGGAACCCCGGCCGTACCGGAATCGTGGGCCGACCTTTTCACAGGCGGGAATATCCCGACCTCATCAGGAGAGTGATCCTTGCTGAGCCTGGCTTTCGACACGTCCACGAAATGGGGCCGCTTCGCCCTGGTGGAAGAAGACCGGGTCCTGGAGTACCGTCCCCTGAACGTGTCGGGCAGTTATGCGGATGCCCTCCTGCCGGTGATCGAGGACATGCTGGAGAAGGCGGGGCGGCGCAAACAGGAATTGACCGGGGTGGGGGTCACGATCGGGCCGGGAAGTTTCACAGGAATCCGGATCGGTGTGGCGACCGCCAAGGGTCTGGCCTGGGGTCTGGGCTGCGACCTGGTGGGAGTCACCTCCCTGGCCGCAATGGCGGCCGCCCTGCTGGATGAACATCCCGGTGCCGAATGGGCAGTGCCCACGCTCGACGCCAGGCGTGGCGAAATATTCGCAGGGGTCTTCCGACGGGAAGGGTCCTGGGTCCGGCCCGTGGCCGAACCGGACGCGCATAAACCCGACCGGTGGTGGGCCCGGATCCTGGAAGCGGTGGGTGATCCTGAACAACCGGTCTACGGGGGAGACGGAGCCGAGTTGCTGCTGGGACAGGGGGCCGGTCTTCGTCCGGAGTTGGCCAGCCGGGGGGAACCGTCGCTCCGGCACTGGTCATCCGCCCATCCGGCCACCGCCCGGGCGCTGGCCCTGGCCATGAACACCGGCTGCCTGCCAACGGTCCATCCCTTCACCCTGGTGCCCCGGTACATGCGGGTCTCCGATGCCGAGGTCAAAAGGAAACTGGACCTGACGCCGAACACCCCCAGTGGCGACATCAGTTCCCACCGGACCGAAAGGCCCTCTTGATGGGGGACCTCGAGGCCGCCATCACCGTCCGGACACCCCGGCCCGAGGACCTGCTTCAGGTGGTGGAACTGGAAAACCGCAGCTTTGTCGATCCCTGGTCCCGGGTGGCCCTGGAGCAGGAACTGGTTTCCGACAGTTTGCGTCTGCCCCTGGTCGCCGAAGCGGCCGCGAAGGTCGTGGGTTACCTGATGGCCTGGAAAATCGTCGACCAGCTCCATGTGATGAACATCGCCACGGATCCGGATTATCGACGCCAGGGTGTGGGAACGGCCCTGTTGCGGGCCGCCGCCGGGCAAGCGGTGGAAATGGGGATTGTCGAGATTACCCTGGAGGTCCGCCAAAGCAACCAGGGGGCTCGAGCCTTCTACCTCAGGCACGGTTTCATTGAAACGGGTCTGCGCCAGAAGTACTACGTGGACAACGGTGAGGATGCCATCATCATGACCCGCCGGGCCTCCGGGCTTCCGGAACCCTGAAAAAGGTTGTCCACAGTAGGCGAAAGGGGCTAGTTTAGCTGGAGAACCATATCCGTCGCTGCCCGAATATTACGAGGAGGTCGCCGTGTCCTGGTTGACACAGGCCGCAAAGGGGATCAAGGCCCTGACCAGTCAAAAGAAGGATATTCCCGATAATTTGTGGCGCAAGTGCCCCAAGTGTTCGGAAATCCTCTACCACCGCGAACTGGATCGGAACCTGTGGGTTTGCGGCTCCTGCGGTCATCATCTGTCCTTCACGACAGAACAGTACATTCAGCTCCTCTTCGACGAGGGAACGTGGACCGAGACCCATCGCGGCATCACCAGCAAGGACGCGCTGGACTTCAAGGATTCCAAACGGTACAAGGACCGCATCAAGGCCAGTCGGCAAAAGACAGGCAAGGAGGATGCCGTCATCACCGGACGAGCCCAGATCGGGCGGATTCCCGTGTCGGTCTCCATCATGGAATTCAGTTTCATGGGCGGCAGCATGGGGTCGGTGGTGGGTGAAAAGATCGCCCGGGCCCTGCTGGATTCCCTTCGCCACCGGGAGGCGGCCATCATCCTGAGCCGCAGCGGCGGCGCCCGGATGCAGGAATCCCTCCTGTCGCTGATGCAGATGGCCAAGACCAGCGCCGTGCTGGCCCGCCTGCGCAAGGATGGCATTCCCTACATTTCGATCATGACCAATCCCACCACCGGCGGGGTGACGGCAAGCTACGCCACCCTCGGGGACATCAACATTGCCGAACCCGGAGCCCTGATCGGTTTTGCCGGGCCCCGGGTCATCAAGCAGACCATCGGCGGGGATCTGCCCGAAGGATTCC
>DAOWLV010000244.1 GCA_030643455.1 Candidatus Krumholzibacteriia bacterium
GTTGGCCGTCAACCTGGTGGGTTGGTCGTTTCCCTCCCATCACCACACCGTCAGTCCTCTGCACACCGCGCCCCCGCGACCCGCGGGTATCACCTTGGGACTGCTGCACGCCGACCTCCTCGACGCCACCAGTCGTTACGCACCGGTGAAATCCGCGGATCTTCAAAGTGTCGGATACCGTGGCTGGTTTCTGGGGCACATCCATAAACCCGATCCCATCCTCACCGACGGAACTCCGTTTTACCTGGGCTCGGTGACCGGTCTCAAACCCACCGAGACGGGATGTCACGGCCCGGTACTGGTCCAGGTGGACCGCGGTGGTCAAATCCAAGCCCGGCGACTTCCCTTGGCCACATTGCGTTGGGAAGAGCGGGACCTCGACTGCAGCGATCTGGACGACCCTGCTGTTGATCTCGCCTCCCATCTGCTTCATGAATTGCAGAGCCTTCATGACACCCTGGAAAATGAACTGGATGAAACCCGGGCCCTCGGGATGCGTGTCACCCTGACGGGCGAAGTCGATGACCCGGCCGCCTTGGAAAAAGCCATTCGTGGGTTTGAATTCGGGAATGCCGTCATCAAGCTCGGGGAAACCGTCCTGTTCGTTCAGAAAATCACCAACGGTGTGAAGGCCCGGATCGACCTGTTCCAGGTGGCCGGCCGATCAGATCCTCCCGGACTGCTCGCCCGCCAGATCCTTGCCCTGGAAAACCCACTGCAATCCGTTCCCGGGATTCCCGATCCCGCCGCTCTCGTGGACGATCTTGTTGCCACCGCGCGCCAGACCATCGGCAAGGTGGATCGGGAAACCGCCTTCGCTCCCCTGGTTGGCGAAGACGACGACCTTTCCCCCGAACGCATCCGTGAGATGTTGACGCTTTCAGGCCGCCTGGCGCTGGCGGGTCTTTTGGCACAGCCTGAAAACAGGGAGGCGCACAATGCGGCTGAATAAGCTTCGCATCCTGCGCACCCCCGGCATCAGGGACCGCTTCACCCTGGAACCCTCTGCCGGCGTCAACCTGGTGACCGGCCCAAACGGTGTGGGCAAAAGTTCGGTTTGCCGCGCCGTGCTGGCGCTGTTATGGCCCGGTTTGGTCCGCGAGGAGCCGTTCGAGGTCGAGGCTGATTTCGAAATCGGGATCGAGCAGCTGCGCGTATCCCGCAGGGACCTGGACTCACCCAAGTGGGATGGCGGTCCCCGACCGAACCTGGGTCCAGACCACTTGGCCGGCCGTTACCTGCTGGGT
Organism: Candidatus Krumholzibacteriia bacterium; assembly: GCA_030643455.1. Classification (GTDB taxonomy): domain Bacteria; phylum Krumholzibacteriota; class Krumholzibacteriia; order LZORAL124-64-63; family LZORAL124-64-63; genus JAGLCY01. Next base: position 1,248 of record DAOWLV010000244.1, read on the forward strand.
GTGCCTGATCTGCTCAAGCCGGATCCCGAGGGCGACCCCCTGGCCCGGGAAATCCGTAAACACATGGCCGGCGGATTCGATCTGGGAAGTCTGCGCGACACCCTTTTCCAGGCCAGGACGGGCCGGTCCGAAAACAGCGCTCTCAAAACGGCCGGCGGAAATGTCACCCGGCTCAAGAGAGAACAAAATTCCCTGGCCGCGGAGCAGGAACGCCTCTCGGACCTGAAAATGGAACGCGACCTGGCCACGTCGGCCCTCAACCGCCTGGCCGCCCTGGAAACGATGCAGGATCTGATCCGGCAAACTTCGGCCCGGGACGACGCAGTCTCCCGCCTGGAAATCCTGCCCTCCGCCTGCGAACACCTCCGTCCGGAAGATCCCGGGATACTGAGCAAACTACGGGGTCAGGAAAGAGATCACCTGCAGCAGATCGAGGTTCGGACCTCATCCATTGCGGATACAGGAAGTGAACTGGACGAACTGAAATCGAGCGGCGGGATGGATGCTGATCTTCCGCTGGGTCTTTTTAAGAAGAAACTGGATAACCTGATGGACCTCAGGCGCGACGTGCGCCAGGCCCAACGCGAGGCGGGCGGACCCCACTTCGACGGGGTTCTTGCGGACGCCTCCGTCAAACCCGTGGTCCTGCCCATCATCATGATGCTGGTGGCTGGAGTGGCATTGATTGCCGCCGGCCTGCTTCTCCCCCTTCCTGGATCCATTCTGCCCTGGGTTTTTGTCGTGGCAGGCGGCGGTTTCGGTGGCGCCGGCGTCTGGGGATTGGTCAATTTTTTCCGTGTCGGGAACCAGGCCCGTCTCGCTATCGATAAATTGCAGGAAGTCGCCCAGAAAAAGGACCATCTGGCCAAGTGCCGAGGCCAGCTGGGTGAAGCCCTGGTGGAATTCAACTCCGAATTGGCCGCATCTGGGATCGATCCTGTATCCGATGCCGACGAAGCCGCCCACCGCATCGAGGACCTCGCCAACCGCCGGAATCGCCTGAGCGCTCTTGTTACAACCCTAAAAACCGAAGGTGATTTCCTAGATCGGGAAAACAATCATCTGGGCCGGGTTCGCGCCGAAATCCAGGATATCCTGGGCCGGTTGGGATTGGACGATGGACCCCGTTCCGACGTGGAGGTATCCCGACTTCTGGATCTGCGACCCCGTTTCGAGACAGCCGTTCACGACCGCGATGACTCCGAGAGGGATATCAAAAGGCTGACCAAGCGCCTCACCGACAGCGCGTCTCTGCTTGGCGAGGGAGAAACGCCGGAAATGTCCGTCGGGATCCTGATGGGTCTGATCGACATTGAAAAACAGCGAGCCGACGAACGGGGGGCACTGGAAAAGGAAATTGCCCACATCGAAGCCGAAATAGATCATGCCCACCGCGGTCACGAACTCCAGGAAGCAATGGCCGCGGAGGGTTCGGCCATGGCCGCCCTGGCCGATGTCCGACAGGCCAACCGCAATTCAGCTCTCGGCCAGTTGCTGCTGGATCGGGCAGAGCGCCAGCATGAAAAGGAATCCCGTCCACTGGTTCTGGAAAAGGCGGATGAATATTTTAATCTCTTCACCGGTCGCCGTTACAAATTGAAGATGGCCGCCCGGGGTGACGGTTTGGATCGGTTTATTGCAAAGGACGAGGACTCCGGGCATCAACTGGAACTGAACCAACTGTCCGACGGCACCCGCGCCCAGCTGCTGCTCGCGGTGAAGCTCGCCTTCATGACTGCGGGAGAAGAAGGCGTGCGACCACCCATTTTCCTGGATGATTCCCTGGCCTCGGCCGATCCGGGACGATTTGCCGCCGTCGCTGCGAGCCTGGGCCGGCTTGCCGCCGAGGAAGAGCGCCAGATTTTCTACCTCACTCCAAACCCGGCCGACGCGGCCGCTTTCCAGCGCGCGTTGACCGAAAATGGCCTGGAGGCTGCCCATACTATCGATCTGGCCGAGGTACGGGATGTCGCGGGCATGGTGGATCCTTCACTGCTCGATCCGGCCAATCTGCCGGCAAACGTCATGGCCCCGGATCCGACAGGATTGAACGCCACCGAATACGCCGCCGCCTTGTTGGTTCCCCGGCCGGACCCCTGGGCCCCCCCTGGGGCCCTCCACGTAATTTTCGTGCTGAATGAAAACCTGGACCTGGTCCGCCGTCTGGTCGATGGCAACGCTGCTACTCTGACCCGTTTCGACAATAGCCGGGAAACCTTGCTCACGGCCGGACTTATCACTGCCGATGAAGCCGCCCTCGTTAACGCGGGAAGTGAGTTATGGAGCGCTTGGCTGGACGGATGGCGCCTGGGCAGGGCACGGCCGGTGACCAGCGAGTTCCTGAAAAAATCCGAGGCCGTATCGGGTAATTTCCTGGAACCGGTTACCGTGGCTCTTGAAGATTGCCAGTGGGATGGAGCCCGCCTGCTGGAGGCCATCGAGGCAAAAAAAGTGAAAAAATTCCGCGCCAACAAACTCGATCAATTGCGCCAGGATCTGGAAGACGCCGACCTCCTAGCCCACGGCGCCCCCCTGACCGAAGACGAGCTTCGCACCCACACCCTCGAACGGGTAGCGCACCTGCTCTCGTCCAACCTCCTGGACATGGAAAAGGTCAGGACACTGGCCCTGACCTTTGCGCGATTGGTCGAAAGTGAAGATCCTGCCAAATCCCCGCCTTCTAGTCCGCCGTCTTCCTGATCAGATCCGAAAGACTGACATGGTCCTCGAGGCGTTCGAGCAGGATCTGGCGCGTCAGCGAGCAGGCCTCGGAAATCTTCTCGGATTTCAGGCTGTAGTAGACGTTGATTCCATCCTTGCGCGTATTCACCACACCGGCCTGCCGCAACACGGCCAGGTGCTGGGAGGTGTTCGCCTTGGGGATTTCCAGCATCTCAGCCAGGCTGTTCACCGAAATTTCCTCTCGTTCCTTGAGGATATCCAGGATTTCCAGCCGCTTGGGATTGGACAGGGTTTTGCAGAGCTCGGCCTGCATCTCGTAGAGTTTCTTTTCCATTCCGACAACCTCGAATTCCATGATGACAACCTGCTTTCGCCTCTGGATCCCAACAGATGGGGCCCATCTCTCCGGGCAAGAAGTAGATAATGTTCCTTCATTTGCATGGTAAACACGTAATCCATAAATGTCAAAGTCTATTTGATGCAAATCTAAATAGATATAAATCAGTCAGGTTTATTTCCCAGCAATTCGGAGGGCAAACTGAACCGCACATCTTCCTGCAGGGCAACGAGTTCTTCGGACTGCCAGCCCTCTTCGGCCAGGTGTTCCACCACCGCCTGGACCAGATGCTCTGGTGCAGAGGCACCAGCCGTCAGACCGATCGTGGCATGTGGGGTCAGGTCTTCCATGACAATGTCCTCAGGCCCATCGATCAGCGTGGCGGACACCCCCAGGTTTTCGGCAACTTCGCAGAGCCGCCTGCTGTTGCTGCTGCTCTGGGAACCAACCACCAGCAGATGGCCGATTCCCTCGGAGACCAGCACCTTCACCGCATCCTGGCGATTCTGGGTGGCATAGCAGATGTCGCTCTTGCGAGGTTCGACCAGGTCGGAGAACCGCTTGTGCAGAGCCTCCACTATTTCGCGGGTTTCATCCACGCTCAAGGTGGTCTGGGTGGACAGGGCCAGTTTCGTGTCGGCAGGAAAATCCAGACCGGCGACATCATCCACGCTGGTTATCAGGGTGATACGGCCCGGCGCCTCTCCCATGGTTCCCAGGACCTCGTCGTGGCCGGCATGACCGATCAGCAGCGTGTGGCGATTTTCTTTCACGTGACGCACCACCTCCTGATGGACCTTGGTCACCAGGGGACAGGTTGCGTCGATGGCCTGCAGGTTGCGGTTGGCGGCCTCCTGCCTGACCACCGGAGCGATGCCGTGCGCGCTGAACACCACCGTTTCTCCATCCGGCACCTCGTCCAGTTCGTCCACGAAGATGACCCCGCGGGACCGGAAGTTCTCCACCACCGCCTTGTTGTGAACGATCTCCCTGCGCACGAAAAGGGGCGACCCGCTGGTCTCCAGCAACCTGTCCACCACTTCGATGGCACGTTCCACCCCCGCGCAGAAACCTCGGGGATTGACGATCAGCAGTCTGTGCTTGGAGGAGGCGTCCATTTCAACTCCGGTAAGTCGGTTGCTGGGAATTCTTTGCAATCATGGGAGGAAACAATATAAGGCAAATTGGCCAGGCTCCCAAATACAACTGCTTCAGGCTCTCAAACTCCACCATTCATCTAGAAATTCAACAAATTTCGATTTATTGAA
>DAOWLV010000264.1 GCA_030643455.1 Candidatus Krumholzibacteriia bacterium
GGTGGCCTTCTTCTTGGTGGCCTTCTTCTTGGTGGCCTTCTTCTTCGTGGCCTTCTTCTTCGTGGCCTTCTTCTTGGTTACCTTTTTCTTCGTGGCCTTCTTCTTGGTTGCCTTCTTCTTGGTCACCTTTTTCTTGGTGGCCTTCTTCTTGGCAGCCTTTTTCTTCTTCGCCTTTTTCTTGGTCGCACCAGCGGCCACCAAGGCTTCTCTCTCCTCCATACCGGACCTCGCTTGTTGAGAGTTCCTGCGTCCACCCGGACCCCGCACCCAGTGGGTTCCGAGCAAGACCTCCTGTCTCGGATGTTGCTATCATCTTCGACTGGCGTCAGGCTGCCAGCTGAAGTAGAGCCATTATTTCGACTCAGCCAAAAATGTGTCAACATAAAAAAAGGAAACTGTCCGAAGACAGTTTCCCAATGTGTGGTGCCCGGGGCGGGATTCGAACCCGCACGGTTTGTGGCCACTACCCCCTCAAGATAGCGTGTCTACCAATTCCACCACCCGGGCACACTCGGAATGTATCGGGATTTAGTTGCCCCCGTCATCACCGGTGGTGCCTTCATCCGTTTGCCCACTGCTCTGACCGGCCGGTGTTTCGGCGGGAGTCTGGGTGGGAGTCTGGGTGGGAATCTGCAGCGGATCTTCCTGGACTGGCACATTGATGTCACCCTCACGGGCTGCCTCCCCCACGACGCTGCTACTGCGGGGAGTCCCGGTGGTATCGATCATGAACAGGATGAAGCTGGAGACAAAAAACGCGACTGCCAGATAGATGGTCATCTTGTGCAGCAGGGACGTCATTCCCCGGGATCCAAGCAACTGCTGAGGAGCCCCACCAGCGCCGCCAAAGGCGCCGGCCAGACCACCGCCCTTGCTGGACTGCAGCAGGACTACCGTCGCCAGGACGATGCAGATCAAGACGTGGATGACAATCAGCAAAGAATACAGCATGCCCATTCGCTCCCGGGGCTGACGCAGATCATACAAGTGACGACGGTCCGGCACAGGCCGGACCGGCAAGGGACGGGAAAATTAACACCCGCCTTTCAGGTTGTCAAACCGCCTGTCCCAGATCCTGCAATGTCCGTTAAATACAAGCGTTTGTCAAAGCGGTGACTCCGGGCAATTCGCGCCCCGCCATGAACTCCAGCGAGGCACCGCCGCCGGTGGAGACATGACTGACCCGGCCCGAAAGGCCCATCTGGTTGAGGGCCGCCACGCTGTCCCCGCCGCCGACGACGCTGCGCGCTCCCTCATCGGTAACCGCAGCGATGGCCTCGGCAACGGCCCGGGTTCCGTGGGCGAAGGACGGCAATTCGAATACTCCCATCGGACCGTTCCAGAATACCGACCGCGCCCCGGCGAGAATATCCCGGTACATCGCCGATGTCTTGGGACCGATATCAAGTCCCATCCAGTCCGCGGGAATATCCGTCACCAGGCACTCCTTTTTTTCGGCCTTTTCGTCGAAGGCGTTCGCCACCACGCAGTCCTCCGGCAGGACAAACCGGGTCGTGCTGGATCGGGACCTGTCCAGAATCTCCCGTGCCACATCGAGACTCGCCTCGTCCCGAAGGCTGCTGCCAATATTCAGACCGTGAACCTCCAGGAAGGTGAAGATCATGCCTCCGCCGAGCAGCAGGGTGTCCACCTTGTCCAGCAGGTTGAGGATGACATCAACCTTGCCACCCACCTTGGCACCACCCAGTACAGCCACGAAGGGCCGCTCAGGATCGGTCACCAGCGAACCAAGAAATTCCAGTTCCTTTTCCATCAGGAAACCCGCCCGGCAGGCTTCAAAATGTTTGGTGATCCCGACGGTGGAGGAATGGGCGCGGTGCGCCGTACCGAATGCATCGTTGACGTAGGTGTCGCCGAGTTCCGCCAAGCCGGCCGAGAACCCCGGGTCGTTTCCCGTTTCACCGGGATTGAACCGGAGATTTTCCAGCAACAGGATTTCCCCCGGAGCCAAACTGCCGGCTTGATTTTCCGCATCGGGTCCGACCGTGTCGAGGGCAAACCTGACCGGGGCTTCGACGAGTTGGCCCAGGCGATCCGCCACCGGACGCAGTGACAGGCCCGGGTCGATTATTCCCTTGGGACGGCCCAGGTGGCTCATGAGAATGACGCTGCCGCCCCGCTCAACGATGTACCGGACCGAAGGTAGTGCGGCCTGAATCCGCGTGTCGTCGGTGATATTCCGGTTGTTGTCCAGGGGGACGTTGAAATCAACGCGCATCAACACTTTGAGCCCGGCAGGATCGAAATCGGTCAGGTCCAATTTTTTCGGCATTTTATTCCACCTGGTTAGGCCCCGCAGGGCCGGTCGGGACATCCATATGTCCTGGTAGAGGCCATACTAGAAACCGCCATCCCAGGTGTCAACACGGCAGCCGGGGTTTTTGGCCTCCGCAGCCAAACCCAGGGCCAGAATCCACCTCACATCCCAACCCGCAGCTCTCAACGTGTCGGCCGCACAGGCGGCCGTCCAGCCGCTGGTGACCAGATCATCAACCAGTCCGATTCTCCTTGCATCCCCAGAAGGCCCAGCCGCGTGTCCGACCGGTGGGGTGGCCTTGAAGGAACCTGCCAGGTTTGACCGGCGTTCGGATGACGCGGTGATCTTGGCCTGCTGCCCCGTGTTTCGATGCCTGGTCAATATCCTGGTCAGCACTGGAGTTTCCGAATCCGAAGTCAGGAGCCGAGCCAGGATTTCCGCCTGGTTGAAGCCACGAACACGACGGCGGCGGGAATGCAGGGGCACCGGGACCAGGGCATCCACCTCTCCCCATTTTTGGCAGGCAGCGGCCAGGGGTTTCCGCAGCATGCGTGCCAGGGGCCAGGCCAGGCCCCGAACTCCATGATACTTGAACTGGCCGACCAGTTTCACCAGGTCACCGTTCGTGGGAACCGCTGCCACAACCTGCAGGGCGCCCCCATGGTCGGCACCCACCTGGCCCTCGATGCACCCGCCACCGAGGCTGGTAAGGCACGCCTGACAGAGATGGGTTCCATCCCAGAAACGCAACCCCGCGTTCCGGTCGCCGCACCGGGTCCAGGGCTTTTTCCCGTTTTCGGCACCGCACAGGGAGCATCTTTCCGGATAGACCAGTTCAAACAGGGTCTCGAGAATCCAGACCAGGTACTTCACGTATCCACCACCCACAGGGAGGATGACCAGGGAGATTTCTTGGAAACCGGGGAGGATCAGTCCTGCGCCAGGGCATGGCGCATCACCTGCCAGGGAACCGGTGGTCCGAACCACCAGGCGAAGGCCAGACCGCCCTGCACCAGCAGGACCGGTAAACCATCGAGGTAGGTGAATCCGAGAGGCGGGTCGCCGCATGGAAGCTGATCTCCGTAACGAAGATCCAGCAAGAGGGCAGGGGCATCGCCCGCCGCCACGGGCAGGTATGGCCTGGCATCCACGCCGGCCGCCAGACAGCATATCCAGATGGTGGCCGAGTCCGGTACGGCATCCTGGTGAGAGTTCAATGGTTCGACCATGACGGTTTCGGCCCATCCGCGGCTGGTCAGCCAGTGGCCTATCCTCTCCTGTCCGGCGGTCGAACGATTGTGGATTTCCACGTGGGGAACTCCCCATTCCATCATCGCCTGGACGGCAGCTCTGGCCGAACCTCCTGCCCCCAGGACGATCGCCCTGGCAGGGGGTCCATCCCCCGACCAGGCCCCGGCCAGCACCGTGCGGATCCCCCCGCTGTCGGTATTGTGCCCCAGCCACCGCCCTTCGGCGACCCGGACGGTGTTGACCGCCCCCGTTTCCCGGGCCTGGTCGGTGCGGCCATCGCACAGGGCGGCGACCGCTTCCTTGAGGGGCGCGGTGACGTTGAAGCCGGCCAGGAAACGGGAGGCCTCCCCCTCCTTCAATTGGCGCAACCTGCCCGGTTCCAAGCGGACGGCCAGGTACTCGGCGTCAATTTCCCGTTCCTTGAGGGCGGCGTTGTGCATGACCGGCGACAGGGAATGGCCCACGGGATCCCCCAGGACACCGTAAAATTCACGGAGGGGTTGCCAGGGACGGCCGTCGCGGAGCCAGCCTTCTGCGCCAAGTTCCAGGAAATCAAGCACGGCCAGGCTCCCGGTTCCGCCGGGCGAAAATGATCATGATGGCCAATCCTGACAACATCATGCCCACGCTGATCCACTGATTGTTGTTCCAGCCCAGCATCATGATCTGCTCGGGTTCATAATAACGGGAAAAATCGACGGCAAACCGGGAAATACCGTACAGGAGAAGGAACCGGCCGAAGGTGGCGCCACGATAATTTGAAACCCTTTCCAGCAGCAGCAGCAGACCGAAAATGATGAAACCGCCGGCGGAGGCGAACACCTGCGATGGCAGGACGGCAACGTGTCCGAAATGCACCGAAGCGGGCGCGCCCGCGGGGAAGGTGATGCCCAAGGCGCAGTCGGTGGGGTTGCCGTAGCAGCAACCCGCCAGCAAACAACCGATGCGCGTGATCCCGATGCCGAGAATGACCCCCGGGGAAAAGATATCCGCCATGACCAGGAAGGGGATGTTCCGCCGGCGGGTCATGACCCAGACCGTCAGCGTGGACAGAGCAATCCCCCCGTAGAGGGTCAGGCCCCCGTCCCAGATGAAAAAGATGCGATACCAGGGGTCAAAATCCCCCAGGTGTGTCAGCACGAACATCAACCGGACGCCGATGAGGCTGGACACGAACACCCCGAACACCAGATCGAGGATGACTTCCGAGGACAGTCCGTACTTCCTGCCCCGCACCACACTCAACCAGTATCCCAGGGCGAAGCTGAGCGCCATCATCAACCCATAGGATTTGATTACGCCGAAAATTTCAGGATACATGTCGATCTCTTTCCTGGAGGCTGATCAAAGAACCCTTCGGCCGGACACTGCGGAATCAATTTTCAAAGGTACGCGAACTGACGTTCAGCAGCAATCCCAGGAGCAGGGAGCTGACCACCAGGTTCGAACCTCCGTAACTTATCAGCGGCAGAGGCAGCCCGGTCACCGGCAACAGGCCGGTGGTGATGGCCACGTTGACCACGACATGGAAGGTAAAATACGTAACCACGCCCACCGCGACGAACCGGCCGAACGGGCGGCGGGCGGCCCCTGCGTGGTCGATACCCCGCAGGATGATGATCAAAAAC
>DAOWLV010000323.1 GCA_030643455.1 Candidatus Krumholzibacteriia bacterium
ATGTGTCCCGGAACGCCGGCATCGCCTTCACCCAGGGAATCCGCCTCCCCGAAGTAGTTGATGATGAAGGAGTCGTCCAAATTATCCGCGATGTCGAGGTAGTTCACTCCCTTGAACCCTGCCGCCAGCATCGCGGCGCCCCGTTGGGCCACAATGGTCCCCGGGTCGCCCGCAAGGTTGGGAAAATCATGCACGACCAGGTTGCCGTTCTGGTTGGCGGTCTCGGGGTTTGTCAGGTAGTCGGTGCAGTTGTCGGACCACATATCCAGCGTCGGACTCCAGGCACTCATGCCGTACAGAAGGGTATAAACATCGTTGTAGCCCAGAAGCTCCATGGCCAACTTGGCCTGGCTCGAAGTCTGGCCGGTGTAACAGGCAATAACGTAGGGTTTGCCAGAGGGGATGGTGTTGGTCAGGTCATCGATGAGGGTTCCCAAGGAACTATGGAATGCGCCCGGGATATGACCTGCCACATAGACACTTTCTTCCCGGATGTCGATGACGGTGAAACTGGCGAGGTCATCATTGAGGGATTGCGCGTTAATGAGACCCGGACAATTCCAACTGTCGTTGATGAATTCAATACCGGCAGCGGCCATGACCTGAAAAGCTTCCGTGGGGTCCCGATCAACTGCAACCGACCGCACAGGCAGGAACACAACAAGCCAAACGAGGCAGAGCGCCACCAGATTCCAGCGAAAAGACCGCATGATATGACCTTCAATCTCAGGAAATGTGTAAACTTATCCTATCATGACTAAGAACCCAAGGCCAACTATCTTGATGCTGGTCGCGACCGAAAACTCCCTCACGCCTCGGAATCCTACCTCGACGATTACTCGTATCCGCACCCCACGGTGATCGCCAGGCTGGCGCTACCATACTGATCGCCGTAACCCCAGTTGAAGGGATCGAAATCGCCGTCACCCAGATGGGTGAAGGTCAGGTCACCGGCGGCCTCGCCCGGCCAGTAAATCGAAGACATGCCACAATAGGTCCCCATAACCTCCGGGTCGCATAACCCCGCACTGAATCCAATGGTCCGGCATCCCTCGTCAACAGGACAGGATTCCACCGTGAGATTGTGCATGATCTCGTCCAGGTCCCGAACGGTAATGCCTGCAACGACCAGGTAGGTCTCTCCCGTGTCGTCGTCGATCTCGATGCTGTACACCAGGCTGGCCCGGCACGCCGAAATCTGCGACTCCTCTACCAGAGTCGTGATGGAGCCGGAGTTTGTAACCTGGTTGTAGGATCGGGCCATCAGGGCGTCGCAATTCTCGACTCCGCTGCAACCGTTGGGGCTGGTGCCCGAGCCCAGCAGGGAGGCATTGGCTACATAGGTCATGTCTTCGATTGAACCATCGAAGCTGTAGTCGTAGGTTATCGAGTTGAAGATCATCAGCTGCTTGTAGGTCACCGAAAGGGTACCCGAACGCCGCCACTGGTAGGCGTGGTAAACCTCGGCATAATACTGCACCGTCTTGCTGGCCAAACAGCCGCCGACGCCCAGGACGGTCGTCGCGCCCTGGGTCACCTGGTGCTCACCGTTCTCATCGGTGCTGCCGCTGCCGGCATGGTAGGGTCCGAAATACCCGTACTTGTCCCAGTAGATCACCACTTGCTTGCCTTCCATGGCATCCCCGGACACACCGGATATGGCCACGGTGAAGGTCACCTGGGCCATGTCACGGTCATCATGATCCAGGACCATCGTGTAGGCCAGGCTCTTGTCGGAACCGAAGGTGACAGTGATCGCGCCGCAATCGTCGAGCCATTGTTGAACCTGGGTGATGAAGGCCTCGTCGTCGCCGGTGACCAGGCCCATCATGGCCCAGTTCAGGGCCTGCTGCAGGATGGTGCGCCCGGCTTGCTGCTGGTCGTTTTCACACGACGCGCGGCCGCGGGCAGCGTAGGCGCGTACGAGCTGGTCCTGGGCCACGATGATCCGATTCTCGACGGCCTGGAAATCCCACATCTGTGCGATCTCGCGGTAGTGGGCCAGCAAGTTCATGGCCGAGACCCCGGGGTCGGCCACCGCGCCGGCGATGGCGGGCGTGACCAGGGCATCCAGCACCGGTTCGGCCCCGTTCAGGGCCAGCTGCACCAGGTCATCCCAGTCGTGCAGGGCCGCTTCCTGGGCGTAGGACAACAGCTTGTTCAGGACATCTTCGCCGGGAAACCCCGGGGCGTAACGGACGGTTTCGGTGATCATGTATTCCAGGAAATCGTGGTCGTTCATGTCGTTCACGCCGTAGCCGCTGAAGTGCTGCAGGGTGCAGCTGAGGGCACGGGCGGTCTCGTCCCAGACCGTGGGCAGGATCTCATAGAATGTGCTGGTGTCGCTGAAGGCGACGATGCGGAAAGTGTCGTCGGGCAGGCAATCCAGACCGGTTTCAGGATAGGTGACAGTCAGGATGACCGGCTCGGCGAAGGTCAGCCCCTCCGGCTCGAACAGGCCGCCCTGAACACAATCGGCAACCCCTTCCTTGTCTTCGCCCCGGGGAACGAAACTCAAGTCCCGCAGGGGGGTGATGGTGATGGTTGCGTCGGCGGCCAGCGCCCCACCGGGAATGGTCAGGGCCAGCTCCACCCCCGCGGTGCCGGTGGCGGCCACCTGACCTCCTGCCGCGGCGGTGACCGTGGCCGAAGCGGCCTGGGGCGTCTCCGTTTCATAGGAGATGTCCACGCCGCCGACGGGCGGGTCATTGTTCACCGGCGGGCTGGTGGAATCGTCGGAACAGGCAATGGGCATCAGCAGCAATAGAACGGCAATGGCAGTCAGGATGCGACGGTACATGGTTCAACCCCCCGGTTGGTCTCCATAAATCTATTGAATATATGTTATCACATCGGGGCAAACACTTCCAGTCGTAATCGAACTCGTCGGCCGGTCCGCCTATTCCCCACGGGCCCACGCCCCCACCTCTTGTTCGGTCACATCCCGCCCAAGTAAAAACTCCACCGCTGCCTCCAATACCTCATCCCTGCTGTCACGGATCCCGGCAATGGTCGGAAGCACCACCTCATCCGGCACGATACCGACACGCTGGGTGGGCTGGCGTTCATCATCAAAGACCCCGATACCGCTGATCATGGTGGTCAGGCCACCGGGAAGGGCGAACCGGGATACATTTCCATCGGCGCCCGAAGACGTGCTGCCCATCACCATGGCCTGGGGCGCGGCCCGGAAAGCCAGGGCGTGATACTCCGCCGAGCTCATGCTGACCTCATCCACCAGGACGACCACCTTGCCGCCGAAATGCGGCTGGGCGGGGTCCAGCGGGATGTAATCATTCCACGTGAAGGCACCCGGATTGGCAGGATCGGCGCGAGTGAAGGTGACAAACCGGGTTGGCTCCTTCACCAGATGGCCGCCCAGTTTGAAAATGGGAAAATCACCGGGGTAGGCGCGGCAATCGATCACCAAACCGGTGGCGCCCTGGGCCAGGGCATCTTCAATCCAGGTCTGGACCGAATCCCGCTTGATTCCCTGCAGCGCCATGTAGGCCACTTCAGGCATGAGCATGCGGTACGCGGGGCCCGGGAGGGTATGCCTTCGGCCCACCATCTGATCGATCTTGTCGTAGGCCATTCGTTCTGCCGTCAGCTCGATTTCCTCACCTTCCCTCAATACCTGCAACCGACATGACGTCACCGGCCCCCGGGCGACGGCCTTGGCCAGATTCATGTTCCGTTGGGGTTCGTTGGAAGCGGAATAATAGGGAGCCCATTCGGCCATCAATTCGGGGACCGGGCGGCCGTCCACCGCCAGGATCACGTCGCCGATCTGCAGACCCGTGGCCCGTCCGAAAAGCTCGTCAGCCCATCCCGCAACGACCACCTGGTCTTCGACCCAGCGCATCACGACCGGCAACTGCCCCTTCATTCCGGGGGGTCTCATGGCGTACGCGCCAAACAACTGGGTGTGGGTGTCGTTGAGCCTGGCGACCAGCATCAGCAACAGCCGGTACAAGGAGTCCACATCCGCGGCCGACACGATCAGCGGCACGAATTCACTCATGACCTGGGGCCAGTCCTCACCGATCACATCGCGGTTGGGACACCAGTATTCGATGATGTTCCAGAAACGATAGAGGGTCAGGAGGCGGTACCCTGTGTCTTGACCGGCACGTTGGCGTAGCCCGGTTCACGACCAAAGTCCGGATTCCCCACGTTTGGCATGAGGCCGACCCAGAACTGCTCCCCATCGACGGGACGGGCGGCATAAGTGGCCTGAAGCTTCGCCGATAGTTGATCCCCCAGCAGGTCGGTGTCCCGAATCCAGTCAACCGGTGCCGCCTGGGCGGGATCCAGGGCTTCTTCAGCACAAGGATCACAGGGTGGGATCGGAC
>DAOWLV010000015.1 GCA_030643455.1 Candidatus Krumholzibacteriia bacterium
ACGATGTAATCCGTACCGGTATCGACGCAGGGCGAATTTTCGGTCAGATTGAAATCGTAGTTGGCCGCGTCGACAAACTGGGGGTCGGCATTGATGTTGTTGCCACCGATCGCACCGTCAGGCATGGCCAGATTGCTGTAGTGGATTTCGGCGCTGGCTCCCCAATCCAGAAAAAGATCGTCACTGTACATGCCGGGGTTGTCATACACGATGGTATTGGCGACGAAGGCCTCGGTGTAGGCCAGATTGAGGGCGCCACCATCACCGGTCACCGCGCTGTTGCCCGTGAAGGTGCAATTGGCCAGATACAGCACATTGCCGCTGCCGAGTGCATTGAGGGCGCCACCGGAGGAGAACATCGTGTAGTTGTCGACAAACAGGCAGTTGGTCAGTTTGGTCCCGTAAACCGAATAGCAGGAAACGGCGCCCCCACCATACCGGCAGTCGTTCTGAATGAACTCACAGTTCGTGATCTCGGTGTTCAGGTCGCCAGTGAACTTGATGGCCCCGCCTTCGCCAAAGCAGTGATTGCGAATGAACAGGCAATCGGTAAAACGGGTCAGCGGCCCGCCGGAATTTCCGGTGTTGATTCCATATACCGCGCCACCCATACCCAGGTCATCGGCCGTGGCATCATTGTCCGCAAAAACACTGTGGGAAACCACGGCGTCGGAACCCAGCAGAGCCAGTCCGCCGCCGTGCATATCGGGGTAATCGCCGGCAGTCTTGCCGTATTCGATCCGGCAATAACTGAGTTGGCTGATGTCGGAGGAACTGATGCGAATGCCACCCCAGCCGGTCGCCGGATTATCGGTCGTGAAATAGATGGTATCGTTTTCCGCCCCGACCGCCTCCAGGTAACCGTTGACCGTGAACTTGTAGTGGCCCTGGAAATTGACTTCCACACCCGGTTCGATGGTTAGCGTCTGGCCGGCCGGCACGACGACCTCATCGATGACGAGATAGGGCGAAGCGGCAGCGGTCCAGGTACCGGACTGGTTGCCGCCGACATAGCTTTGGGAAAATGCAAGCTGGGGGATGAGCACTAGAATGAGAGCAAGGAGGCTTTTCATGTTGAACTCCGTACTGGTCGGGACCGGATTCTTGTATCAAGGGGCGCGCCGGAGCAATGTCCATCGCACAACGACAAAAGGCTGCGCACCTTAAGATAAGTAAGAGCCCATTATATCATAATTGTTTTTCAGTCGTCAATGGACCGGACCGGTGAAGGTGGCCCCCGGGATCGAACCTGATCACTGTGTCTGGTTCGCCCGGGGGCACGGTTTTCCGGCTAGCGGAACAACGCCTTGACGTGCCCCCAGGAATTCTGGTCGGCCGGGACGGCGTCGTCATAAATGATTCTCAGTTGCCACGAGTTCAGTGTACCAACGGCACCGTTCGAGTAGTCCCGGCAGTCGAGGACCCAGGCCCCCTGGGTGTACTCGCCGATCCACTCGTCCATGTCATCATGTGGAGTGAAATCGGTGGGAAACCAGCCGATGATGTTGGTTGGCGGAATACCGCCTTCACCGATCCAGGCGAGACCCAGCTGGGTTCCACCAGGAGAGGTGAGCCGCACGATCAAATCGCTGGTCCAGTTCACCATCGAAATATTGAGATAGACTTCCACCCCTGCAACGATCGAACCCAGGGGTACGTCGATGGTGTCCAGGAGGGGCGTTCCATGTCCGCCTCCGGAAGGGCCATCCGGAATCTGCTGCCCAACATTGCTGGTCCAGGTTTGCTGGACGATGGCCAGGCCCTGGGCCTCATCAACAGTCACTCCCGTTACGAACATCAGGGTCAAAACCATGATGAACACCTTGGCAATATCACGCTTCATCGTCGTCCCCTTTCACTTCCATATGCAAGGTACCGACCGCATTTTGTCGTCAAATTGTCCAAAATCACACAAAAAAACCGGGTGATTTGTGAATAATTCGACTTATGCAACCGAAGTCACAACTGAACGGATTGTAGCATTATTCAGAAGGCTGGCAATAGCTTAAGAAGAACCTGGTGGAAAAAAATTCCTCTTGATGGCTACGAAAAGGGGCGCCGCCAGCAACAGGACTCCCGTCCAGGGGAATCCGCTGTAATGGATCAACTTGAATTCATCATCGCTGGACGTCCGTTGCAGGATGATGTCCTCGGTCATCTGTTCGGGCCGGAATCCCCGATACAACTTGGTCAGGAAATCCCCGGGCTGAAGAACTGCACGCAGGCTTGGGTAGCGGGAGATCTCATTGAGTTCTCCCGAACTGAAACGATTGGCGTAGTAGGTGGCTGCCCCCGGGAAAGTCATGCGGTGGTCGGTGTTCACGAAAAGATGAACCTGTGAATTTTCGGCGGCGCTTATGGCCGAAATCTTCATGGGGTATACGATCTCGTCGGAGGTGAAGGTCAGCTGGATGGGATCAAGTCCTCCGTGAACGAAGCCGTAGGTGCCGTAGTAACCGTGGGAATCGATTTCAGCCAGAGCGGTGCTGTCGACCTGCAGGGTGACGAAGTACCAGGACCGGTCAACATAGTCGGTGATCGCCGCAGTGATTGCTTCCAGGTTTTCCTGGTGCAGGAATCCCCAGACGGTCAGGGAGTCCAGCAAGACCGGCGCCTCGGTGGCCGCCAGGGTCATGGTCTGGTAATAACCCACCAGCTGGGAATCGATGATCTCCACCCCGCCACTGGCGGCATCGGGACTGTAGACGTCATCACTCGGGAAGCAGTCCCAGTCTCCGTCGCGGGAGCGATAAACCGGCCGGGTCAGCATGTCCAGATCCCGGAATAGTTGCCTGTCCGCCAGGGCGACTTCAGGCAGGCCGGGCACAGGGACGATCCAGGCGAAGGCGTTGGCATCACCATGAAAGCTGGGCAGGATGCTCAACTGTTCGGTCAGTGATTCGCTGTCGTAGTCGATGAACGCCTGCTGCGTCGGTTCGTACATGAACGACCCAATGGGTGCAACGAACCCGCCGTCGCCGAGAACCGAGGCCGGGTGAACCAGGGCCAGGGCTGCCAGAAGGGCCAAGGCAGCCAAGGCCGGCCAGAGGCCCCGAACCAGCCTGATTCTTGGACTGTTTAAATTCCGCATAACATTCCCCCTCAAAGGTCGAGGGCGAGATAAAGCCGCCCCCGGTATCCGGTCAAGTCGATGTCGTGCTTGTGGCCTTCGGTGGAGACGGTCCCCTTGGAGCCGCCCCATCCGATTTCCAGGCCCACGGCCTGACCGCCTTGCCCCAGAACAATTTCGGGCCCGAAGGTCAGAATGAATCCACTGTTGATACCCGAAGCGGATTTGTTCACCACGCTTCCCGAATCGTCGAGGAAGGGAATCGTTTCTTCCATCCAGGCGATTTCCAGGGCGGCGCCGGCAAAAACACGAATCCGCCGGCTCTGGGCAAGATCGACCTTCATGCCTAACTGCAGTGGGACGTAGCGGACCTTGATGTTGTCCTCGGCGGAAAACCCGGGAAGGCTGTAGTAGGGATCTCCTGTGTTTTCCCCGTATCCGAGGGAGAGGAAGGTGCGCACCTTGCTGGAGGTCTGGAAGGAAAAACCGACTGCGATCACCGGCAAGCCACCATAGGAATCGCTCATGTCTTCGCCTGTGAAACTGGTGTACTGACCGGAGAGATCAAGATTCGTGTCGAGGGTACCCAGTTCATGAAGATAACCCGAGCCCTCAAGGGGTGGCGAGTCGGAGCCCCCAACTTCAGAGACGTAGTCTTCCTGGGCCAACAGCTGGCCACCGTTACCCGGAATGCTCAGAATACCCACGCTGACCAGAAGAACGGGCAGGATTAAACGGAGAGTGGTTTGTGACATGGCTACCCCCTAATGAAGGCCAGGTCGGCTGCGATCAAAATTCAGGATTTGCCAGGAGAATCGAAAAGGTAGGGCTAGCAATTGTTCATATGGAAAGGGAGTCGCCGTTCAGTTTTGGATCAGGTGAGGTCGTTGGAAACCCAGGTCCTCTTATCCCAACCAGGGCTTGGGGAAAAAGTTCCCAGGGGAAAAATCCCATCCCCTGGCTGCGCCAGCACACAGGCCACGTCGACGCGGGGGACTGGCATGTAGTTTGCTCCACTTTATCGTCAGCGCAAGTTCGAGACCACTGGGGACAGGGACGTCCTGAATGGGCGAATGGAGTAACAATGACGGGCAACATGCACCACGGAATTCGCAAATCGGCCGGCATTCTGGTGGGCATCCTGGCCCTCGTGTTCTTCAGCAACGGGTTCGTGCTCGCGCAGGATAATCCGGGGGAATGTCTCAGCGCGGACGAGGCAGCACTGGCCCAGCTCATGAACGACTACCGTCAGGCCGAGGGTCTCGCGCCGGTACCGGTGACGGTCTCACTCACGGCCGTGGCGCAGTGGCACGTGTGGGATCAGGATGTCAATCATCCCCATGGCGGTGAATGCAATCTCCACAGCTGGTCGGACGGCTCACTCTGGACCCCCGTGTGCTACACGGCCGATCACGCGAATGCCAGTGGAATGTGGGACAAGCCCCGGGAAATCACGGCCAACGCATACACCGGCAACGGTTTCGAGATCGCATACTGGACTTCGGGTACGGCCAGCCCCGAAGGCGCCCTCAGTGGATGGCAGGGTAGCCCCGGTCACAACGATGTGATCCTCAACGCCGGAATGTGGGAGTCCTTCAATCCCTGGCCGGCGATGGGAGTGGGAATGCGGACCGGTTACGCCGTGATCTGGTTCGGCAGCACGACGGATCCCCAGGGAACGATTTCCGAGTGTGACAACATCCCCACGAGACAGTTGACGTGGGGCTCCATCAAGGCTCTCTACCGCACACAAGGCTCCGAATAGTAGTTGATATTTTGACATCATTTATGATAAGCTGCTAGTGAGGTGGGGGGTGCAGCGGCCCCTTGATCACGACTCTGCCCCTCTTGCCATCGTGTGGATCCGTCCGTTCACACAATGAGTATTCACCGACCCAAGGGGGAAATCATGCGAAGAGTTATCGTGATGTTGATGATCATGGCCATCGCCGGCACGGCCATCGCCCAGGACCTGGGTAGCTCGAGAGAACTTCCGGAAAAAAACACCCCGATCCAAACCTATGTCCCACCAGCCGAAGTCAAGCAGGGTGGTGACACCATCGAAGACGCCACCGTCATCCCCGGCCTTCCCTACTACGATACGGGCACCACGGTCGGCTACATCGATGACTACGACGAGGAATGCCCTTATGATTCCATGTCCCCCGACGTGGTCTACAGTTTCACACCGGACAGTGACATCCGGATCAATGTCGATCTCTGTGGTTCGAGCTACGACACCAAGACCTACATCTACGATGTGGACATGAACGTCATTGCCTGCAATGACGACTACTACTCCGGTGATCCCTGTGGGGTCTACGTCTCATTTATCGAGGGCGCCCCTCTCCTTGGTGGGAACACCTACTTCATTGTTGTCGATGGTTACGGCGGCGATGCCGGGGATTACATACTCAACGTAACCCAGTACGAGGATTGTTTCGTGTACTGTCCGGACGACGCCGTGGCCGAGGGCGAACCTCCGCTGCACGACGGTTACGAAGATCAGTACAACAACGGCTGCAGCAGTGTGCCTCCTACCTTACAGCCTATCGACTGGACCAACGACGAGGACGGCCTTCCCCCGTACGATGGCCATGCCTGGCTTTGCGGAAATAGCGGTTGGTTTCTCGGTCCCGCGGGTGAAGATTTCCGCGACACTGACTGGTTCGTTGTCTTTGCCCTCGAAACCGGCGTGATGGAAGCCACCCTCGAGTCCGAGCATCCGTGCTACCTTTTCAAGCTGGCCCCGACGGACTGCAACGAGGTTGGCGTCGAACTCCAGGCGGAAGCTGATTGCGAGGCTCCAGGGACCCTTTCTTTTCCGGTCACAGCCGGCGAGGAAATCTGGTTGTGGGTCGGCCCCCAGACCTTCAACGGCCCGGTCACCGAGTTCCCCTATTTCATGACCGTGAGCAACAACTTGTTCGATGTTGTTCCCAACGAGGAAATGAGCTGGGGAGGGGTCAAGAGTTTGTACCGTTGATTCTCGCGGATCCAGGAGCTCAACGGAGCAAGGTCATCTTACGAGTCAAGACATCCCCCTGCACCTGCAGCCGGTACAGGTAGGTGCCCGATGGTGCCTTGCGGCCGGTGGCGTCGCGGCCTGTCCAGAGTACCTGGTGCGGGCCTGCCGGCATTTGCTCGTCGATGAGAATGTCCACGATCCGCCCGCGCGCGTCGAATACGCTCAGCCTGACCATCAATGCTCGCGGTAGCACAAAAGAGATGTTCGTGCGCGGGTTGAACGGATTGGGATGGTTTTGTCGCAGCAGTGCCGGCTCCATCACCTCGGGTACTCCCGACAGGTAGGAGCATTCTTCGCTCACCCCGCTGCCGGCAGACCCGATGGGCAGCAGGTATAGAACCTCATCCTGGGAACGGTGGTCGATCCAGGAGGCGTAGAACTCCTCGGGTCCGCCAAGCGCGATCTTGGGTTCAAGTTGCAGATTATCGAACACTGCCACCCAGACACCGTCCGTCTGCCATTGGACGTTGCCCGCTGCATCCACCTTCTGGCCAAAGATGTCCACGCAGTATCCGCGTCTCATATCCTGCCAGATGACGTAGCTGTCGCCGGCGGTACCGACCACCAATGCGGGGCGGTATTGGTCGCGATCTGCTCCGGTTATCAGGACACCGCCGGAAGTCCAGAGTTGCAGGCCCTGGCTGTCCAGGCGTTGCCCTCGCAGGTCGCGGTCGTCGGAGCTGCCAACGCCCCAGATCACGATCAGACCACCCGAGCTGTCGGCAGCAACAGCGAAGTCTTCGGAGCCTAATCCGTTCCCCAGCACCGGCACGCCGTTTTCTTGCCAGAGAGCGACTCCAACGTCGTCGTAGTGCTGGGCGTAGACGCCATGGGGTTCCTGCCCGTAGTCACGCCAGACCACGTAAACGCCGCCGGCGTCGTCCGGAACCACTTTGGCACTCAACTGCGTGTATTCAACCTGGCAGATCGGTCTGCCGTTCTCTTCCCACAAAGGGGTTCCAGCGTCATTGACGTGCTGGGCGTAGATGTCCAGATGTGGCATGATGCGCCGGTCCGACCAGGTGACATAGGCTCCACCGCCGTCGTCGCTGCATATCCTCGGTGCTGATCCATCGTAATCGCAGACGCGCCGTCCGTTGTCACCCCACAGGCGGTTACCGGCAGCATCGATCCTCTGCATGAACACCCCTCGGTCCACGGTGAGACCCATCTCGTACCACACCGCGATGAACCCGGCGGCGCCGTCCAGGACGAGGTCACAGTGGCCCTGGCTGTAAGCGTCCAGTTTGAATCGAATCGGTTCCGGCCAGCTCTCCTGACCGTCGGTATCGAGATGTTGGGCCACGATCAGACCACTGGCGTGCCACGCCACGAAGATGCCGCCCTGACCGTCGGCCAGCAGAACAGCCGCGTTGTTGTCCGCCGTCTCTGAAACCGGTTGGCCGTCGGGCTGCCAGAGCGCGAAACCCTGAGGGTCCATATGCTGGATGTAAACCTGGTTTACCAGCAGATCACGACGATCGGTCCAGGCGCAATAAACGCCATCGGTACCGTCAGGTACCATGTGCAGGTCGTAGCGCTCGTTTGCGGCGGAACAGACTGCGTTGCCGCCCAGATCCCATTCGGCAAGGACGGAGGTAGGTACGGTCCCGATAAGGACCAGGAAGCAAAAAAATCCGTATCCCCAAATCATGCGCGTGGTCCTCTCGATGGCGCGAGGGCATGTGGATACATGCCTGAATTATATCACATTGTTTGGCCTCAATGGACCAAACACAACTTTAGAGGCACCACCAGATTATTGAGTCGGGGGTGCAAGGACGATGGAATATTTGGTCCGAACAGGAATCGACGATGGAGCATCGAGAAATCCGGTAATCCGAGCAACTTGATCCTGCTTTTGCATTTTCTCTTTCATCTATCACATTATTGTGGTATGATCTCCGCCCTCGCCTAAAAATATGCAAGGACGAACGAGAAGGGGGGTTATATCGCCTCAAGCAGGATGCTGTGCTTGGGGCTGTTCTATTTATCATTATCATCACTCGTTTCGATGGGGGGAAAAAAATGAAGAAATTACTACTAATTCTTGCATTGGCAATCTTTTGCGGTGCAGCAACTGTAGCCCAGGCCACCAACTACCTGCCAGTCGATCCCAGCGATCCCAACAGTGATCACTGGTACGTATCGGTTGCAGATCCGGCAATCGAGTGGCACAGGTTTGGCGGCGAACCGGCCTTTGGATATGGCACCCATCACATGATTCAATTTGTATCCGGGGCAATGGGGTGGCACGGTGTCCACTTGATTTCGTCTGACGACGACGGAAGCGTCTTGGTCAACGGGATGAGCCAGGATGGCGGGGAGAACTACTTTTTCTTCGATCCACCCTTTCCGCTGGTCATGGCGCCACTATATGTAGGGCGGATGTGGACCTGGGAACTGGAAGGCTTCCTGAGCGCCGAGTTCGAATGTCTGGCTGAAGAAGATATCGAGGCATGTGGTAGTACCTACCATTCTTTCGAGGTTCGGGCATTAGAGACGTATCCTGATGGATTTGTCTGGGAAGGACACCAGTGGTACAGTGACGGATTCGGGATCGTCAAGTTCATATGGGGCGGAGAGGAGTTCGTGCTGCAGTGCCCAGTTCCTATCGAACAACAATCCTGGTCCGATTTGAAAGTGCTATTCAGGTAGCATGGAATGGCTAGGCTTGATAACTGGGGCCCGGAACTTCCGGGCCCTTTTCTTTGGTTGTGGCTGCAGCCCGGTCCTGTGCCCATCGGGATAATCGATTGTGCTTTCCGGTGCACTAGGCCGCTTGTTCCATTCGGCAGATGCCGACGCCATGACCAGTTCAACTTGTTTTACACCAAATAGTTAAACCACTACCGTCAAATCTCCCCAATGGGGCACCCGCTTTGCAATCACTTGACTGGGCGTGGTGTTCCTCGCCCCTGGATATTGGAAATTCTCGAATTACCAGCGAGGAGGCTGTCGTGACCGAGTCTATTGCCCAAGTCCTGCGGACCTACCTGGTCGAAACCTACCTGCCCCACACCGGCAGCGCGACCCTGCGTGACGATGAGGACCTGTTCGACACCGGGATACTCGACTCCGCCAGCGCCCTGGCCCTGCTTTTTTTCGTGGAGGAACGATTCGATATCTCGGTTCCCGATGATGATTTCCTGCCGGAGAACTTTGCTTCGATTGCCGCTGCAAGCACCTACATCGGGAACCGGCAGATGTTCGAAGCACAGCAGGAGCAGGTGAGCGAAGGAGGTGCCTGATGACTGCCACAACACGCAAATGCCTGGTCTGGGACCTGGACAACACGCTCTGGGACGGGATCTGCCTCGAAGGTGACGTCTGCCTGCGTCCGGAAGCGCCCGCTGTTCTCCAGACCCTGGACCAACGCGGTATCCTTCACTCCATCGCCAGCCGTGGTGAAGAGCAGGTCGCACTTCGTCAACTGGAGGATTTCGGTCTGGACCAATGGTTTCTCACGCCTCATATCAACTGGCTGCCAAAACCGGTAAATCTGGCGGCGATCGCCTCGAAGTTGGGCATCGGCATCGATTCCCTCGCCTTCATCGACGACGATCCATTCGAGCGGGAGCACATGTCTTTCATGCGTCCGGAGGTTCTGGTTCTGGACGCCGCCGACCTGGCGGACATTCCCGACCTGCCCGCGTTCAACCCCGAAGCGATCACCGCCGAGTCGGCACGGCGGCGGAACTTCTATCAGGAAGACACCACGCGTCGGTCTGTCGAATCCTCATACGGAAACCGCCAGGCGTTCCTGGCCGGTTGCCACATGAAACTCACCGTGCGTAGCCCCGGTGAGATGGACATCCCGCGAATCCGCGAACTGATGTCTCGCACCCACCAGCTCAATACGACCGGCCTTCAGCTCGACGAAACCCGGATCGGTGAGCTGCTGGCCGACCGCGAAATTCCCGGCAAACCACGGCAGTCACTGATTGTCGCCGACCTGAGCGACCGCTTCGGGATCTACGGCACAGTCGGCGTGGCGATTGTCGAAACCGATCGCCGGCGCTGGCAGCTGAAGTATCTCGCCATGTCCTGTCGGATCCTCGGCCGCGGCGTCGAAAGCGCGTTCCTGAAAACGCTTCTCGAAAGGGCCCGCCTCGACGGTCACACACGCATCGAGGCGGCGTTACGTGACACCGGACGCAACGGCAGTATGCGTTCCCTGTATCAGATGTCCGGGCTCGTCGCCCGAAACCAGGCGCACGGTGATGGCACCGTCGTCTTCACCGCGGGACCGGCGGCGAGCCGGCGTCCGCCAGCCTGGGTGGAAGTCCAATGCGAATCCTTCTGATTGACATTGTGCGCACGACCCTCGATGTGATCTGGCCCGCCGTCGAACATTCGCTGGGCCTGCTGTATCTGGCTGCGGTGCTTCGCCAGGAGCATGGTGATGCGGTCGACATCACCATTCGCACCCTGGTTTCAAATCCCTATACCGCCGATTCGGAACAACGGCTGGTGCAATCCTGGCTCACGGAACTGGAACCGGATCTGGTCGGCATCCGCAGTCTCACCCTTGGAGCCCAGGCCCTGCGCATGGTTGCCGAAACGGCGAAGGCCCACAATCCCGGTTGTGTGGTGGTCGCCGGGGGTCCCTATGCCACAGATGCCCCCGAGGACGCCCTGAGCGGCCCCGTTGACTGCCTCGCCGTGGGCGAAGGCGAATGGACGTTTGCCGAGCTGGTGGAACGTCTGCTGAAAAACCGGGGATATGCCGACGTGCGGGGCCTGGCCTTCCTGCGTGCCGGAAAATTCGTTCGCACCCCTGCCCGCCCCATGATCGAAAACCTCGATGACCTTCCCTTTCCGGCCTGGGACCTGGTGGACCATGACTTGTTCACCAACCGGTACCTCGATTTCACGTCGAAGATCTTCCGCCCGCACGGCAACATCCTGTCCACTCGCGGTTGCCCCTACCGCTGTGCCTATTGCCACAACATCCTGGGCAAGACCTTTCGCGCCCGTTCCCCGGAAAGCGTTTTCAGCGAGATCCGCCATCTGCACGACACCTACGGCCTGACGGACTTCCAGTTCATCGACGACATCTTCAACCTGGATCTGGACCGGGCCAAGGCCATCTGCGATCTGATCATCGCCAGCGGACTCGAGCTCACTTTTTCGTTCCCCAACGGGGTACGCGCCGACCGCATGGACGCCGAACTCATCGACAAGATGGCCCGGGCCGGCACCAGATTCATGTCCTATGCCGTGGAAACGGCATCGCCCCGCCTGCAGAAACTGATCCGCAAGAACATGGATCTGGACAAGGCCTTCACCGCAATCGAGCAAACAACCCAGGCAGGCATCGTCACCCGCGGCTATTTCATGCTGGGCTTTCCCGGCGAGACCGAGGAAGAAGTGCTTGCCACCATCGATTACGCCAAACGCAGCGCCTTGTGCGGGGTCACGTTTTTTACAGTGGTCTACTACCCGGGAACCCCGCTCTACCACTTGGCCCGTTCCATGGGCTACTTCCAGGACGAAGACGCGGTTCTGGACCGGGAGTACGTGCAGGTGGGTGAAGGGCCCTACGATTTTTCCGTCGACCGGCTGCGTGAACTCAAGCGCCAGGGCATCGCCGAATTTGCCTTCACCGAGGCCCGCCTCGAACAGGCCTACACGATGTTGCCCGGCTACTTCGAGCCCCGGGAAATCGACGCTTTCCTGATGGCTTATGTGGTGAGTTCGGGCCTGATCGCCGAAGAGCTGCCCGCCGGACCCGTACGGCAACGCCTGGCGCGCCACTTCCTGTCGGCGGAGCGTTTTTCGAAAAAATCCGACTTCTACGTGTAAGGGTCGAAAGGACAGAAGCGCCATGACCAGGAAATTGGATGAACCGGATGCCGAAATGACCCGTGCCGTGGCCTCGTTCTACGAACGCCATCCCTTCCCGGGGGAACGGCAGCCCGACGCGGACGGTCTTCTGCTGATGAGGCGCGTGGCGTCGATGATTGCCGATGCGCGGCATGAGGCCGGACCACGGCGCCTTCGGCTTCTGGACGCCGGCTGCGGAACCGGCAACACGTCGGTGGCCCTGGCGCGGACGTTTCCCGCCCTTGATGTCCAGGGAATGGATATTTGCGGCCGATCCCTGGATCTGGCCCGTGCGGCGGCCCAGGATGCCGGGCTGGAAAATGTCGCCTTCGCCCAGGGCGATCTGTTGGCCGGGCCCCTGCCTGCTGGACGCTGGGACATCATCGTCTGCCTGGGAGTGGTGCATCACACGGCGAACATGGAACGGGCTCTGGGGCACCTTGCCCAGGCTCTTGCACCGGATGGCCGGATGATGTTGTGGGTCTACGGGCGGCACGGAAGATACCACCACCAGTTGAACCGCCGCCTGCTGGCGCTCTTGCTGAAGGATGAAACGGATCCCACCCGACAGGTCGAACTGGCGCGTGAGTTCGCCCTGGACACAGGTGACGGCGAACCCCTCAGCGATCTCTACGGTTTCGTGCCGGGACGCCACGAGCGCGAACAGGTGGTCCTGAACGATGCCTGGATAGCGGACCAGTTCCTTCACACAAACGAACGGGCGGTCGATCTTCCGGAGTTCCTGGGCATGATCAAGGCTGTCGGACTGGTCATGCACGAATGGCTGGGCGAGGACACATCCGGCACCCGGTTGCCACCGGCTCTTGCCGCCCGCCTGGACAGACTTCCTGAACAGGAGCGCCTCTGCGCCCTGGATCTCCTTCTCAAACCGCGACGTTATTTCGTGGAGGCACGTCGAAAAGGGGGGTGGCCATCATGATCGTTCTCGGATACTCAGGATTCACACGGGATCTGGCCAAAGGTGGGCGCGTCAGCCCCTTTGCCCGGACCGGTCTGGGACCGGACACCCTGTTCGACTTCCACGAGGGGGAAGCGCCCTTGCCCCTGTTCCCTCTTGGCTTTTTTGGACACGACGCCTCCGCCTGTCTGGTGATCGATGGCCGCGTGGTGGCCTGCGCCGCAGAGGAACGATTCACCCGCTGCAAACACGCCCTGAATCTCGCGGGGAACACCCTTCTCCCACGGCGAGCCACGGCCTGGTGTCTGGAACACGCGGGGGTCACTGCCGGCGATCTGGACGCGGTGGCGTTCTACTGCGATTTCCAGGCTGGTGACCTCGCCGAAAGAAGACAATTGCTCGCGCCCCACGTCCCGGCCGTCACTCTTGATGCCGTCCAGGAGGTCTGGCAAGAGACCTTCACTTCCATGCTCGACCCCGAATCGGTGGCCGACCAGTGCCGGCGTCTTCTGGGCCATGATCCCGCTTCCTTCGTGCCGGTCCGCCATCACCTGGCCCACGCCGCCAGTGCCTTCCATCCTTCGGCGTTCGATGAGGCGCTGATCCTGACCATCGACGGCTCCGGCGAAACGGAAAGTTCCATGTTGGCCAGGGGTGGATCCGAAGGAATCACCGAACTGGACCGCGTGCCGTTGCCCACTTCCCTGGGCACCCTTTACCTGGCGTTGACGGTGTACCTTGGCTTCCATGGGCTGGGCGACGAGTTCAAGGTCATGGGCCTGGCCGCCTACGGCGATCCCGCCCGCCACCGCCGCCTTTTTGACCGTCTCGTTCATCTGGATACGGACGGTCGCTACGACACTTTCGGGCTGGCCGATCCTGAACTGCGCCAGCTGCTGGCCGACGCTCTGGGCCCACCTCGCAGGCCAGGCGAAACCGTCACCGACGTCCACGCCGATGCGGCTGCCGGTCTGCAGGACGCTCTCGAACGCGCCGTCCTTCACTCCCTGGAGCATGCCCGGCGCGAAACAGGCCTGACCCGCCTGTGCATGGCCGGCGGCGTTGCCTTGAACTGCGCCCTGAATGGCCGAATCTCCCGCTCGAACCTGTTCGATGACATTTTCATCCAACCGGCCGCCAGCGACGAAGGCGGCAGCCTGGGGGCCGCCCTTCATACGTGGAACCGGCTGAACGGAAACGATTCCCCATCCGCCGACCAGCGCTGTGAACACGTGTTCTTCGGACCTGCCTACGACGATGCCGACATCTCCGCGGCGTTGAGTGAATTTTCCGATGCCGTATCCTGGCGCACGTGCGAAGACCCGGCCGGCGAGGCTGCAGCCCAGCTGGCGAACGGTCAGGTGGTCGGCTGGTTCCAGGGGGCGATGGAATTCGGCCCGCGCGCCCTGGGTCATCGCAGCATCCTGGCCGATCCCCGCGACCGGGCGATCAAGGACCGGGTCAACGAAATGGTCAAACACCGCGAACCCTTCCGCCCCTTTGCTCCGGCGGTCACCGAAGAGCAAGCCGGCGCCTGGTTCGATATGGGCGGCTTGCACGATTCCCCCTATATGCTGTTCACCGTACCCGTGCTCCCGGAGCAGATCGAACGTATCCCTGCGGTGACCCATCTCGATGGCACCGCCCGAGTTCAGACCGTATCGGCCCGCATTGATCCCCTCTTCCACGGTTTGATCGCACGTTTCGGGGAAATGACCGGCGTGCCTGTTGTGCTCAACACCTCGTTCAACGTGAACCGTGAGCCCATCGTCTGCTCACCCGCCGACGCGATACGATGTTTCCTGGGCACGGACATCGACGGACTTTTTCTGGGCAGGTATGCCGTGACGAAACGGGACGGTCATGGACGGTAGACCGGTTCTGGTCACCGGAGCCGCAGGGTTCATCGGCGCGCGACTGGTGGCCGCACTTTACCAGAGGGGGATTCCGGTGCGGGCGGGCATGCGGAATCCAGCACGGGCCGGCCTCTTGGCGGCCAAGGGCATTGAAATCGTCCCCTTGGACCTGGCCAAACCCGACACCCTGACAGCGGCGCTGGAAAACGTGGGTACGGTTTTCCACTTCGCCGCCCTGGTCGATGCCCACGCCACGCTGGACCAGTTGCGCGAAACAAACCTCCGGGGGACGCGCCGGTTGTGGATGGCCGCGGCCGCCTCGGGGGTCGAACGCCTTGTCTACTGCAGCACGACCGCCGTCTACGGCCTGGCCGCCGCCGGCCGCCACCCTATTGACGAGGCCATCACCCCGCGGGCACTCGAACCCTATGGACGCACGAAACTCGAAGGCGAAAAGGCCGCGCGTGAGATCGCCGCCGCCACAGGGATGGACATGGTGGTCATCCGTCCGACAGCCGTATTCGGACCGGGCGAGCGCACGGGCATCGGACGAACCCTGCGGCGTGTAGCGGTGTCGCGCGTCGTGATGCCTGGATCCGACACCGATTGGACCTTCAGCTTCGTGCACGTGGACGATGTGGTGCGGGCGGCCCTTCACCTGGCGGAACGGCCGGAATGTTTCGGGAACGTGTTCAACGTGGCTGTCGAACCGCCCCTGCCGTTCGCCGCAGCCTTCGCATCCTATCGCCAGGTCGTGGGTCGGATCGGGCTGCGCCGCTGGCGCGAAAGGATATTGGCCATCCTGTCGTCGGCCGTCCATGAACACGCCGACTGGCAAAAATGGCTGCCTGGCCCGGTCCGCCGGCGTTGGGTGCATGATATCTGGCGCCCTGGTTGGGATCTGACCTACTCCTCCTCCCGTCTGCGCCAGACCGGTTTCAGGTTCGAGCACACCGACTTCACCGAAGTGCTGAATGAATGCCTGGGGGGCGGATGAAAACGGCTGCCCGACGCACACTGATTCTCCTTCCCCTGGCAGGCTGCGCTCTTATCTACCTCAACATCCATCATCTGATCGTCTGGGCCGGACTGCCCGAAATCCAGGGTCGGTTGCTGGCGGGCGATCTGGTGATTTTCGGGGGCCATCCGTCCGTATGGTGGGCCCACCATGGCCGCGGGTGGGTGACGGATATTCTGTCGTTTTGCTATCTGGGATACAACCTGGTCGTGGGGGCCGTCGTTCTTACCGCCGTACTGCGGCGTCCGTCATCAGATGCCTGGATCATGGTTCGTGGCCTGACCGCCACCTACCTGATGGGTTACGTACTCTACGTCCTGTTGCCGGCAGAGCCACCCCACATCGTTCTCGCCGAATCTCTCAACCCCGGAATATCCGGAGGATGGCTTTCCACTATCCAGGTCCAAAGCACCACCACCAACCCGAACGCGGCCCATGGAGCCTTTCCCAGCCTCCACTGCGCCGTGACCCTGGTGGCCATGTGTGCGGCATGGGGCTTGAACCGCAAACTCTTTCTGGTGCTTCTGTTACCGGCCCTGGGCCTGTTGCCGGCGGTTTTTTTTCTTGGGCACCATTATGCAGCCGATGTCATTGCCGGTTTGTTTCTGGGGGCGGTTGTCCATATGATCAATGGAAGGCTCTCCACCCGCGGGCGGTTTGTCGATGGGGAGGTGACCGATGGTCAGGCCCAGCCGCACTCTCGATCTGCTGTTCAGGAAACCGGCCGAACGCGATCACGCCGAGGATCTCAAGCGCCAGGCTGACCGCATCTGCTTCCTGATCGTCGCCAGCGATTACCCGGACGTCGACATCGAAATCGAAATCCGCAATTTGCGCAAATGGTGCGGAAGGCACTTCCCCGAACGTCGGGATCTATTCGAAATCATCTATGTGAACCGCTTTCAGCGCCTGCGGGATCAGTTCCGGTCCTGAGTTTTTCAGGTCCGCTTGAGCTCGTTGAACACACATTATCGCTTAACTGGTTAATTTGTAAATGCCTGAATTTATTTGGATTTATTGCGATTATTTCTTGTTTTCTTCGTTGTTTGTTCGTATATTGGGGTTGCCTCCCAAAAACTTAATCATGGAGGATTATCATGTCCGCAATTTCCTTTATTCCCGATCAGCCCGCCTCTACGGTCCACGCTTCGCTCAAGTGTTCCCTGACTGCCCTTGATGAAGCCCAGCAGTGCTCCGTGTTGTGGTTCGGCGAGGTCATGCGCCGTAAACTTTTCCGCCACCTGGGTCACTCATCCATCAACCAGTACGCCATTCAGGAACTGGGTTTTGGCAAGTCCAAGGCCAATGATTTCATTCGGCTGGCCAACCAGCTGGAGAAACTGCCGGTGGTGCGCGAGGCCGTGGCATCCGGCGAACTCGGTTACACCAAGGCGCGGGAACTCGTCTCCGTTGCCACCCCGGAAACCCAGGACGCCTGGCTCAAGGCCGCCAAGGGGACTCGCAAGGATTTG
>DAOWLV010000172.1 GCA_030643455.1 Candidatus Krumholzibacteriia bacterium
CCTCGGGCGCGATGTGGCCGTGAACGTCGTTGGTCCACATCAGGTGCAGGCGTAGGATGCCGGTTTCGGGATCCTGCTCACCCGAATCCTGGCCGCCTGCATATGGGGCCAAGGCCATGACCCCGAGGAATGAAAATATCATCAATGGCATGACGCCGCGAAGCTGCTTCATCTGAATCTCTCTTCCGGCCGGAGCACCGGCCATCCTCGGGGCCGCCCATCGAGGGCGGTTGCCAACCTACCAGTTGGCCGTGTAACCCACACTGATGCGGAAACGGGTGTCGTCGACCCGGGCTGTGGGATCGGTATAAAACCCATCCGGATAGGGGAACTGGTGTTCCTGTTCACTGGTGATTTTCATGATTTCCACAGAAGCGGAGAACATCCCGCTTCCGAAGGGGATACCGGTTCCTCCGGTGAAGATCGTCGAGTCCGCATCCTTGTCCACGTAACTGGTGAGGTGACGGAAGCCGAACCGAAGGGGAACACCATTGTAGAACGTGTGCTCCAGACCGATGTGAACATCCACCGTCTTCTCCAGTTTTTCCCCTTCATAGGTGACCGGATTCTGGCTGTCCTCGAACTCATTCCAGCCCATATATTCCATTTCAGCAGTGAAGACCGTACTGGGATCAGTACGTGGAAAGAAGGTGATGCCGGCCCGGTAGATCGCGGGGTACCGGTAGTAGGCGTCCTCGAAGGTCTCCTTTTCATCCACGTTATTGGCCGGGTCGGTCCAGGCCTCGTGATAGACCAGTTCTCCTGTCCCGCTGGCGGTCAGGGGGCTTTCGTAGGCCACGCCGATCTCCACCCTCTCCGAAATCCTGCCCCGCAGACCCAGGGTCATATTGACCCCGTCCATGTCGAAGTCGTACTGCCCATTGATCCCCTCGACGTCACCGGTGTACATCCTGCGGGATTTGGTCTCGGACCGGGTGCCGAAGGCGTAGTGGACCGTCGTGCCGGCTGAAAGCCAGTCGGTCACGCCCAGGCCCAGGCCCAGGGAGGCCGCCCGCAGGGTGCCGGTGACCTTGCGTGTCCGCTCCTCGATGATACTGTCCCGCGGGTCGGAGGCGAAATCGGGATCCCTGAGCTCTTCTTCGAAGGTGTAGGAATAGGGATATCGATCAGCCAGCGACAACCCGACGGACAAGGGGAAATCCCCGATGGGTTCGTTGAGAACAAATCCGAAGCCCGTCTGCCAGTAATGGTGCCGGTTGCTGGCGATGGCGACGTCGGCCACGATGTTGTCGAAAGTATCGTACAGTTGTTGGAACCTGTCCTCATGCTCCTGATCCAGGGATAGCCCCAGGTCCAGACGGTGGGAGGTCGCCGTGGCCAGGAAAGCCGGGTTGAAGATGTTGGACATCCCACCCCGGTACAGCGCCGTTCCGGTGCCTCCCATGGCGTTGATATCCGAGCCCAGCCAGGGCATCTGATCCCCGTATTCGGTCATGATCTGGGGAACCGACCACGCAGGTCCCGCGACGGCCAGCAGGAGCAGGCAGGTCAAAACCGTGAGCCTTTGCATCGAGGCCTCCAGTGTATTCGTTTTGCGGTTGGTCATCACTTCGGTCTCCTCGAAAGCCATCAGAACGTGTAGTCCATCTGCAGACGGACGAAAGTTTGATCCTTCGGTGCGTAAGACGAGTCCGGAGTCGGAGGGACTGCTTCCCCGAAACGGCGGACATCAACGTAGGTATTCGGGATTCCGTGGTCGCGGGTCACCTTGAGCTGGAACAGCAACCGCTGGGAAACCCTGCTTTGTAACTTAAACCAGTTGCGGAACCCGTTGTCCGTCAGCAGAACGAACTCGTTGCCCTCGAAATTCCAGAAAAACCCGTCGTAGATCGACGAGGCCAGGGTGAACTTCAGGCCAGGTGTAAACTGGTGTTCATACCGGACTTCGAAAGCCTTGCTCGGATCGCCGTTGGTTCCGACACCGGGATCCAGGGAGCTGGGCTCAGCTGTTCCGCTAAGCCGTGGCCGGGCC
This sequence comes from Candidatus Krumholzibacteriia bacterium, assembly GCA_030643455.1. GTDB lineage: Bacteria > Krumholzibacteriota > Krumholzibacteriia > LZORAL124-64-63 > LZORAL124-64-63 > JAGLCY01. The sequence continues at coordinate 1,994 of DAOWLV010000172.1, forward strand.
GGGAACATGACGTTGGAAGTCATGTAGGTGAACTGCAGCCGGTTGTAGTTGCTCAGCATGGTGATCAGTTGCCAGCGTGTCTCCCAGTTCTGGAAGGTCCTCACGTCGTTGGGATCATTCTCGGACCGGTTGCTGTAGCGGTGCCTGACCTTTAGACGGAGGTTGAAGAGGGGTTGCCATTCGCCCTTGATGGTATAGCGCATCAGGTCGGCCCCGTCGGCCTTGCGCTGCCACTTGTCGAATTGCAGACCGCTGAGGATCAGGTTCCGGCTGATCCGGTAGCGCATCTCCAGGAACATCCCCTTCTCGGGCTTGGCCTGGGGCGTTTCGCTTTCGATCAGGGCGTAGGGCTCATCCTTCAGTCTGTAGGGCGCGTCCAGCAATGTCATTTCATAACGGTTGTCGTTGCTGAAGGCTCGGTTGTAGGGGTTGTCGTACCCCACATCAGAATCGCGCCAGATGCCCAGAAGGTGCAGGTTTTCCCACTGGCCGTAGGCATTGATGATGTAGGCGTCCGGATTTTTCGAGTCGAAGAGATGATTCCGGGGATCCTGAACGAAGGCGTATTCCCCCTGGACCGAAACGTTCCTGTAGACCCCCTGGGCTTCGGCGCCCAGAACCCGGCGGAAATTGAATTCCTCCACCCGGCCCTGATCGTCCACGAAATAGCTCTGGTAGGAATTCCAGACCTCGCTGTCGCGGGCCGTGATGGAAGCATCAGGCAGGAACAGGGTTGTTTCAGTGGGATCCCAGCCGCGATTGTACCGGGCCTCGTAGCCGGTCACCCCGACAAAAGTGCCCGGAGCCAGCATGACCTTCATGTTGCCGCCGAGGATGTCCTCCTGCATGGCGTTGCGCTGCAGACCGGACGTTTGGCCCGGGTTTTCCGACTCTTCCCTGCCCGCCAGGAAGTCCTGGGGAAGACGCGGCCGCATGGTGATATAGCGGTTGAGAGTGCCATCGGGATTGAGGACGGCATCCTTCTTTTCGCTGGACACGAAAAACGAGGCGTTCACGGGACCCCATGAGCCTTCTGCCGCCCCCCCGGTCAGCTTGTATTCGTAGCTGCGGCTCAGGTCGCCGTGCACACCGAGCAGCCGCTTGTTGAAGCCGAAACCGGTCTTGCGGTAATGAATGAAATCCGTGTTGTCCATGATCAGGCCGAGACCGTAGGCCACCCGGAAATTACCCAGGTAAAGACCCTTCAGGCGAAAGCCCCCGAATTGCTTGTCCTGGACACCGATGAAAGCCTTGACCTGTTCGTCCCAGTTCACTTCGGCGTACTCGCGGTTGGTCAGGATCCCCGCCGAAAATCCGCCTTCAGCGTTGACCCGGATCTTGTTGAGCATGCGCGGTTTGAAAAAGTCACTACGGGGACGGAAAGTGTTATTTCCACCCAAAGAAACAGCCCCGGCATCTTCGTCGCCTCCCTGGTAATACGGCGTGTTCGAATACCGGGTCTGGGCGTAACCGGTCACCTTTTTGCGGGATTCAGCTTCGTAATCGTCGTACACGACGAAATCACGCAGGTTGCGGTAGGACCAGTAACGCATCCCACCGGCACGGCGCAACTGGCGGCCGCTATCGAACCGCCCCAGCCGCTCCCTGGCCTTCAGGATTTTGGTGGCATCTACCGGGGAGACATTCTGGTACGACATCAGATCAAACAGGTCCATATCGTTGATGTTTTCCGGGCTCCGCATCTTGTCGAGGTACTCGTCCACCAATCCCTCGCTGGAACCCTCCTGGCCCAGATATCGCTGCACCTGTCGGTAACTGGCGGTGAGCCGGGCGATGGATGCGTCCTCCTCCGGAGGCGGCAGGGCGGACACCAGTGGTTTCAGCACCGCGAAGATCTCAGGAGTCATTCCCGGAACGTCCATCAGTTCGTAGACATTTTCGAAATAGGCCAGGTGCACCCGGTGGTCGATGATGTTCTCAGCCACATCCTGAGGAATAGGTAGGCCCAGAATTGCTTCCGCAGGAGCGGTATTGAGGTCCACAAGAGCGCGCCGGCCGGCCTCTTCAGGATCCGGAGGATCCGCGGCCACACCCGGTAGCGCCGACAGGCACGTCAGCGCCACGGCCACCATCAGCATGGCGACGGCCCTGGGACCGGAGCGGATCGCCCCGCCTGTTGTCAGGGTTACGCTCACTTCGCCTCACCGCCCCATGTGAAGTTCAGCCCGAACTGGTGCGTGCTGTCGAGCGTGCCGCCGCCGGTGGAGAATCCGTAATCGAAACCGAAGCCGGCGATGGCATATCCGAAGCCGGCGGTCAGCTTGTTGGGATTTGTCAGGACACCTGCCCGCAGGGCAAAACCCGTGGTGATGGTCATGTCGATCCCGCCGTGGTATTGAACCTCTTCCCCGAGTTCATTGTCGAACTCGAAGGTGGTGACAACTCCGTCGTAGGGCTCGTAACTGATTCCGGCAATCAATCGGCGGTGAAGTTCTTCCGTGTCCACGCCGATCTGGGGATTGTTCAGGTTCTTGATCTGGAATCCGAGGTGGGTCCGCTTGTGGAGCGTCATCATGAAACCCAGATCGATACCGAAGGCGATGTCGTTTCCGGGGTCCAGCCCGCTGATCGACTCGCCCAGCTCCACGCGATACATGTTCAGGGCGTAGCCGAAATCGATCCGGGAGTGGTAATCGCTGTACAGCCCAAAGCCGTGGGCAAGACTGACCTGGGTTTCCTTGAGCAGACTGGTGTCTTGATACCCGACCTTGAAACTGCTCATGGCCAGGCCCAGATTGCCCCATTTCTCGCTGACTGGTACACCCGCCCCGAGATAGAAGAAATCGGTGAAATCCAGGCTGAACGGGCGGACATAACTGGCGGCGACCTTGCCGCTCGTGATGGCCCCCAGGTGGCCCGGATTCAGGAAGGCCGCATAGGCGGCGTCATCCACCGCCACCGAGGATTCTCCCATGGCCCGGGCCCGCGGACTGACCACGGTGTTCTCGAAGAAAGCGCTGGCAGGCCCTGCAGAGAAGCCGAGCGTCGCCAGAATCACTAGATATGTCAGTTTCCGAATCATCGCTCACCCTCTCTAGTTGCTCAGCCGGGTGCCAACGACCACCGGCGCGGTAAAAATTTCCTCTTCACCCGTCCTGATTCCCACGACGGACAGGTGAACGACGTACATGCCGGCCTTCACCAGCTCGAAGGTGGAATCGCGGCCGTCCCACAGATAGGGATTGCGCGAGTCATCAATACCCGATGGAGGGTTCCCATTGAACCGACTGTCGAAAATGGTGATCACCAGCCTCCCCTCCAGATCGAATATCTTCAACTTGGTTTCGCTTTCGCCTTTGGAATTGGAAACGATGGTGATGGGGAATTCCTCGCCCAGGCCCGGCAGGAAAGTCCTGGCCGGGACCTTGAGTTGAGCGGCGCTCCCGGTATCACCTCCACTTCCGATAGGAGCCGAGGGGGAGTAGGGCAGCATGGCGAAAGTTGTGTTGAAATCCTCACTCGTTTCGTCCCGACCGCCCACGCCGTTGCTGCCGGTGGGAGTCTGATCGCCCTCGTTGGGGTCGGTGCGATGGTAGGAGTTCCCGAAACCGTTTGCCGCGCCGAAAGCGTCGCCCGTATTGGTGCCGTTTTCCGGCAGATAGTCATGACTGCCGATGGTCTGGCCCGTCTTGTTGAAAAAGATGCTGGTGCTTGTGGACGAAGGGTCTTTCCAGACGAACACGTCGATGTCGGTGACCTTGTCCTCACCCTCGATGAAGTGGTAGAGGATCACCGTCTCCGCCGAATTTGTAAGGGTGGGGAACGTCTCGCCGACGATACTGTTGCTGCCTTCGGTCCCGAAAATCCAGCGCATGTCGGGCACCCCGTCAGGCCCACCACCGTCCTCGTACAACTCCAGGTCCGGGTTGAAACCGAAGTTGTCTGAAAACAGGGTGCTGCCGGCCACCGTCATCACGATGGTATCGCCGGCAGCAATGGAATAGCCGTCGGGAAACCGCGCGTGGAAATCGCTGAAGGCACCGCCGCCGACCGTGCCCTGAGAGGGGTTGCCCAGGCCGATGTTGTAATAATATTGACTGTTGGGGCTGTGGTTGGCATCCGTCAGGTAATAATCACTGAGATCAACGGGCACGGCGCCCGGATTGTAGATCTCGATGTATTCCTGATCGGTTCCGATGGTGCTGATCTCTGTCAGAAGGAGCTTCACAAAATCCCCTCCAACAGGAGGGGCGGGCGGACGCGCGGGATCGGCAGCGGCCATCTGGAAGGTCACGTCCAGGTTCTCGCTGGTCTCATCCCGGCCATCGACGCCGTTGCTGCCGCTGGGTGTCTGGGTCCCTTCGCTGCCATCGATGCGGTGATAGGAGAAGTCCGGATCGGTTTCCGAATCGAACGGGATCTGGGCCGCCGTGTCGGTATCCGGCAGGTAGGTGTGGCCGCCCACGGTCACGCCGGTCTTGCTGAACAGGAAACTTGTGTCCGAGGAGAGCGCGTCCTTCCAGAAGAACACGTCGATATCGACCACCTTGTCCTCGTCAGCCCTCCAGTGGTAGAGGATCACCGTCTCGGCCCCGGGGGTCAGACCCGGCGTCGAAGGCTGGCCGGCCCCTGAACCGGTCCGGTTGATGACGCTGTTGTTGTCCCCGTCCCCGAAGATGTAGTCCATGACAAGGACCTCGTCGTCATCCTCCTCGTTCTCGAACAGCTTCAGGTCGGGCATGAAGCCATAGGCCGAGTTGAAAGCCGTGCTGCCCCCCACCGCCACCACTATGGTATCCCCGGCGGCAAGGGAATATCCGTCGGGAAATTTGGCGTGGAAGTCGCCGTCGGCGCCGCCGCCCACGGTCGCGGTGCTCGGACTGCCCTCGGCAATCCGCC
>DAOWLV010000238.1 GCA_030643455.1 Candidatus Krumholzibacteriia bacterium
GATTAATGGATGAGTGACCCAGGTCGCGAAAAAGACGACGGTTCATGACTTCGCCAAACCACAGTACAGCACACTGGTGGGCATCATCCATGACGGCCAAAGAACGCTGGAGCGAGGCGTGGACCTGTTCGGCTGGCTGACCGGGAATATATGAAATAGCAGACATTGGATTCCTCCAGATTATGGGTTTTGGGAGGTGCACCCAGTATACGAACAAATAACGAAAAAAGCCAGAAATAATCCCAATAAATCCAAATAATTTAAGGTAATTATACTTTCACCGGAATATCGACAACACACGTTCAAAAGGCGGCAACCAGACGTGGAGCGGGCCTTCCGCTCCAGGCCTGATTACCAAGCCAGGAACCTAGTAATACAGCGCCTTGATCTCCCCCCAGGACACCTCCGCAACCGGCACCTGGCCCTCGTCGATGATCACCTCGATCATGTCGGTGATCGCGTTCAGATCGAATCCGATCGAGGCGTAACGGATCACCATATTCCTGTCCAGTATCGTGTTGTAGGGGATCCCGGCGGCCTGGGGGAACTGCTCGAACAGGGTCCAGTCGGGGGCCATCCAAATGTGATAGGTCACGCCCATGGCCGCGGCCCAGCCCTGGACCAGCGACTGGAACTCCTGGATGTCTACCGAGATCACGGTCACTCCGTCCTCCTGGTATACCTGCCAGATATCGTTTTCCAGATGGGCGGCCTCCTCGTTGCACCCCGGGCACCAGGTGGCGAAGAAGTTCAGGACGATGATCTCACCCAGATGGTCATGGAGGGAGACATCGTTCCCCATCAGGTCCGGAAGGGTGAAGTCGTCGACCGTGTCGCCGATTTCGTAACCGGCAGCAGTTCCCGCCATCATCAGCAGGACAGCCAGCAGAATGAATTTGATGGATGTCATTTTCCGCCTCCCAGTGGCATCAACGCAAAAGGGTCAACTTGGTGATGGCCGAAAATCCTCCCGCGCGGATCCGGGCCAGGAAAAGACCGCTGGGCAGCGTGCGGCCAGAATCATCGGTTCCGTCCCAGACCACCACGTTCGGCCCTTCGGTGAATTGCCCGCCACTGATCAGGTGGCGCACCAGGTGACCTCGTGCATCGTGAATGTCCAGTTCGACCCGTTCGGCTCGGGGCAACCGGAAGTGGATCTCCGTGCGGGGATTGAAGGGATTGGGCCGCGCTTCGAGCTTCAGACCGCTGACCACGCCCGGGACCTCTTCCACCGGCGCGGGGTTCAGCAGCAGTTCGTCGATGATCGCGACCATCGCTTCGGGATCGTATTCAGTGTTGAAGTAGGCCACGCGTCCCGCCTGGTCGATCACGTAATCCAGGGGGAAGGGCGAGGTGCCTCCGGACTGGTGGTACATGCCGCGGGTCGTCTGGCTCTGTACGAGGATCGGAAAGGTGACCTGAAAGGCGTTCAGGAAAATCTCCAGATCCGGATCCGAAGCACTGTTGTCGTAAAGCCCCAGAACAGTCACGTCCGTCTCGCTGTATTGCTGGCGGATGGCCGACTCGAGGTCCGAAAACTCCGGACCGCAAACAGGTCACCAGTTGGCGAAAAACGCCATGACCACCACCCGCCCCCGGTAGTCGGACAGCGAACGTGGAACACCCTCGGTGTCGAGCTGGGTGAAGTCGGGGGCGATGTCACCCACCGACAGGGCGGACGGATTGTCGTCGGCCTGGACGGGAAATGTGATCGCGCCTTCGTCCCTGTCCTCGGAGGTGATCTTGATGAAAGTGGCGTCGTAACCGGGGTCGGCATGGAAGAACCGCACGCCGACGTCCATCGTGCCACCGGCCGGGATGGTGAACGGCCCGGTATCCAGGACGGTGAAGTTATCCCCGAAATCCTCGATTTTGGCCACGAGGATCGATCCACCGCCGGTGTTGCCGATGGTGAACGTCGTATCGACCGTGGCCCCGACCGGGACATTGCCGAAATCGATGGATTCGGTGGTCACATGGATGTCGCCCCGCGTGGAAGGCCCGGTGGAGTAGAGACGAAGCCGCGACCAGTCGGCCACGACCACCAGGTCGCTCCGGGCGTCCAGTCCCATGGCGCGAATGGGCGTATCTTCACCGCCGACGAAGGTCGGCTGGGCGGGATTGCTGATGTCGAAGGTCTCCACATCGTCCCAGTCCGCGACATAGACGAGGTTCCCCGCGATGGCCGCGGTGATGGCCAGGCCCGAGGTGTTGGCCGAACCGACCAGAACCGGGGCCGCGGGATTGGTCACGTCGAAAATATCGATTCCCGCACTGCCGCAGCAGACCACGGCCACACCGCCACTGACCTCGATGTCCACCGCGGAGCCTGATGTCGGCACGCTGGTCACAAGCACCGGTTGCCCGGGGTCGGCAATATCCACGATCGCCAGGCCGCCGGCCCCATCGGCCACGAAGGCATACTGGCCGGACAGCTCCACGTCCCAGGAGTTGGCGAGTCCGGTCACCTCGGCCGCGGTCACGGGTATCTGGGGATTGGAGATGTCGACCACTTCCAGCCCCTGGTCATGACGACAGGCGTAGATATAGTCGCCCTCGATAGCGGCCCCTTCGAACGACTGTCCAAACGTGCCGTGAATGGCGAAGAGCTGGGGAGACGTCGGGTCGCTCACGTCTATGATGGCCAGCAAATCCTCGCGCGCTCCGCCGCAGGCCAGATTTCCGTTCACTGCTCCCCGGTAATACCTGTTGTAGGGATGACCGTCAGGTTCGTAACGGCCCAGCTCGGTCGGGAAGGCCAGGAGGCTGAGGTCCATGATGGCCAGACCACCCACGCCGAATACATAGGCAATGTCGCCTACCATCTCCACATCCTGGAGCTCGGCGAACCAGGGTGGTGGGTAGTGGCTGATGTCTTCCAACAGATCGTCCTGGTCGATGGGAATCAGGGCCGCACCCGGACCGGCGGCCAGGAAAGCCACGATGCCGAGCGCGAGGGAAAACCGGATCGGCAAACGGAACATGAGACGCCCTCCGCTTGAATACCTTGAAAATGTCGTTATTGAATCTTGAAATGAGTATATGAAGGTTTTTGGGACCTGCCAGGAGGCCCGGCTGAACTGCCGGACCTCCCTCAAGGCGTCGCCTGCTGTAGCCCGTCCGAAAACAGGCATGCGGTTAACGATGTTCACCAATTAGACCGGGGAATTCCAATACAAAAAGGACAAATTTGTCCCAAAGTGCTTCCCTCCAAGGCGCTCCCCTCAACCCGTTACTCGTCAAGCGGTTGACCATCTGTGGGTTGGGTGGGTTGGCACAAGCTGCAATTCTGATGTACATTTTGCAATATCCTGGAATCTACTTGGATGCCTGATATGCTGACCAATAGGTATTGGGGCAGCTTGGGCACTTTCCCCTACCGGGAGCGGATTGAAATATTTGAGTGTTTGGAAACCGCGAGACGCCCAAATCATGGAAAAAGCAGAATCGCTCATTCGCGAAATACTCGATCATGCCGACGTCAAGGTAAACGGGTCCCGACCCTGGGATGTCACCGTAAATGACCCGCGATTCTATCAGCGGATCATGCGGGATGGAGTCCTTGGACTTGGTGAATCATATATGGACGAGTGGTGGGACTGCGATGATCTCGAACAATTCATTTTCCACGTTCTGAACGCCGACCTGGAGCACGTCATATCACCGCTAAAACTCCTGCTCCCGGTGATAAAAGCGAAGCTCGTCAATAATCAGACCAAGAATCGCGCAGCCAAAAACGTCCGTTCCCATTACGACCGCGGCAATGTTCTTTTTCAGAATATGCTCGACAGGCGTCTGACCTACTCCTGCGGGTACTGGAAAGATGTTGAATCCCTTGACCAGGCCCAGGAGGCAAAACTCGACCTGATTTGCAAGAAACTGAATCTGCATTCCGGCAGCCATGTTCTGGACATTGGTTGCGGCTGGGGCAGCTTCCTGAAATTCGCGGCGGAAGAGTACGGCGCGACAGGGGTGGGTATCACACTTTCCCGGGAACAGGTTAAGCTGGGTAATGATTTATGCTCAGGCTTGCCCATTGAGATTCGACTTCAGGATTACCGCGACCTGGACTCGGTTTACGACGTTGTCGTATCAATCGGCATGTTCGAGCACATTGGGTCGGCCAATTACCGGCGTTTCATGGAGACAGTGGACAGGGTTCTGGATGACGATGGGCTTTTTCTTCTGCACACAATCGGATCAAATGATATCAAGCACAACAGGGATCTCTGGACAGAGCGCTACATCTTTCCCGGTAGCCACCTTCCCACGATTGAACAAATTGCCAAGTCCGCGTGCGGGTTGTTCGTGATGGAGGACTGGCATAATTTCGGCGAAGACTACGGCACGACACTCCAGGCATGGCTCCGTAACTTCAATGCCAATTGGGAGAGGACATTATCAAAGCACTACGACCTGCGGTTCTACCGGATGTGGTCATACATGCTTCAAATCTACGCCGGTTCCTTCCGGGCGCGACGCAACCAGTTATGGCAAATTGTATATTCAAAATCCGGAGTGCCTGGCGGTTATTGCTCGGTCCGCTAAGGCAGACCGACAAGCTATTCCAAAAGAATATTTCTGGCGGGGAGGACGGGCCACCATTGCCTGGTAGTGAGAGCGTTTCTATCCTGTATTGACACCCATCCCGCCCGGGGCGCTGGAATCCACCAATCCACAGGAGAAACTGATGTCAAAAGCACGAGTGGTAGACCTGAAGCCGATGAAGGTGGAATTCGACGCAGGTGAACACTACTGGTGCGCCTGCGGAAGGTCGGAAAACCAGCCCTTGTGCGATGGTTCACATGTGGGTACCGACATTGATCCGCTTGCTTTCACCGTCGACGAAAAGTCGGAAGTCTGGGTGTGTCAATGCAGGCAATCCGGGAATGCACCCTATTGTGACGGCACGCACCAATCGATACCGACCGATGTTGATGAAATGGACTACCCTCCCAAACCACGAACCGGCATGCCGGCGCCGGCCAACACCGCTGAAGAACCCGCGGTCGAGTTGATCCATGCCCTGGCTGCCGATGGGCTGAAAAAAGTCGGACATCATGGTGAGATGGGGGCGATGGGTGTTCCGTGCGTGGAGCTTCCGTCCTGGGATGACATTCAAATACTGACGGCTCAACTTCATCGCCGGCCATTGCTGGAAGATGCCACCGTTGGAACCGAACTTGTCATTGGGCCCAATGCCAAAAAGCCCCTGCGCCTCGAGATCCCGATATTCGTGTCCGACATGAGTTTTGGCGCCCTTTCCGAGGAAGCCAAGACCGCCATGGCGCGCGGCGCCGAGCTGGCCGGCACCGGGATTTGCTCTGGCGAAGGCGGCATGCTGCCCGAGGAACAGGGCGCCAACTCGCGTTACTTCTACGAACTCGCTTCGGCCAAATTCGGGTACGAGGAATCGCTCCTGGCGGGGGTGCAGGCGTTTCATTTCAAGGCGGGTCAAGCGGCCAAGACCGGTACCGGAGGCCACCTGCCGGGTGCGAAAGTCACCGAAAAGATCGCCGCGGTGCGCAAGCTTCCGGTCGGTCAATCAGCGATTTCACCGTCCACCTTCGACGAGTTCGAGACACCCGCCGACTACAAGGCATTCTCGGATCGTGTCAGGGAAGTTTCAGGCGGCATCCCGGTCGGTTTCAAGATGTCTGCCCA
>DAOWLV010000295.1 GCA_030643455.1 Candidatus Krumholzibacteriia bacterium
ACCCGGCAGTTTCCTGTTACGCCGACTCGTGGAGATGTGCTAGCTCCAGATTGAAAGGATGCCATGAGCAGTCGGACGACATTGCAGACCACGCTGTTGACCAGCCACAAGGGTGTGGATCTTCATGCAGCCACCTCGCTGGCGGTCATGAAGGACCGGCTTGATGGGGGACACCTTCTCGAAGGATTGTTCCGTTGTGAAATGCACACCTTCTGGGGTGAAGAAGGCGGAATGTCCCTGGCCCGGCTTCTGGACGTCGGCCGCTATTTCAACCCGAACAAACATCACTATGGTCATTTCGAGATGGCTGGAAGTAGCCCGTCCTGGATGGATGAACCGCCCACCGGTGACATCCTGGACGCGCAGTGGCCGGGCAGCCCCGAGGGAACGGATCTGGAACTGACTGCCGGTGACGGTGGGGACCTGTATGATCATTTGCTCGGGGGCGCGGCGGCTGACGGTCTAACCGCGGTCGATGTTGTTTCCTACCCCCAGGGCCAGGACGGTCCGGTCCTTTCGGGAGTCCTGTGGCGCCTGGTGATCCGGGGTGACAAGAAAGAATCGCTGGATGTGGGGAAAAAGCTGGCCGTGGCCAGCCATCGCAAGGAAGGTCTGCTGGTCAATCCGCACATGGACTGCTGGCAAGCTGCCGCTCGTTGACCGACAATTAGGGTAGAGGATCACGTACACAGGAGTGTTCATGAGTTTGATGTACGGAAACAGGAAAAGGCACTGGAACGAAGAGTGCGGAGTGGTGGGCATCGCCGCGGTTGACAGCGCGTCCGAGTTGGCCAGTCTGGCCCTGCATGCCTTGCAGCACCGTGGCCAGGAAAGTGCAGGCATCACCGTGGCGGACGGACATCGGCTGGTCACCCACAAGAAGATGGGTCTGGTGGCCGATGTCTTCGACGAGGACGTGACGCGTTCGCTGACGGGCAACTATGCCATCGGACACGTCCGCTACAGCACCTCGGGGTCCAGCAATATCCTGAACGCCCAGCCTCTGCAGGTGGCCTCGCATCGGGGCACGGTGAGCCTGGCCCACAACGGGAACCTGGTCAACGCCCACGTACTGAGGCGCCGGATGGAACTCGACGGTTCCATTTTCGCCACCACCAGCGACACCGAGGTCATCCAGCATCTGCTGGCCCGGAATCGCGCTGATACCTGCGAGGACGCTCTCCTGGAAATCCTGCCGGAGGTCAAGGGGGCCTACAGCCTGGTGGTGCTGACCCGCGAGAAACTGATCGCCGTCCGGGATCCCTACGGATTCCGGCCGCTCTGCCTCGGCCGATACCGGGACAGCTATGTTGTGGCCAGCGAGAGCTGTGCCTTCGACATCATCGGCGCCAAATATCTGAGGGACATCGAGCCGGGGGAAATGGTGGTTCTGGGGGACGGGGAACTGGTCAGCCGCAAGCTTCCGCTGGAGGCGCCGGAAAAGCGCTGTGTCTTCGAGCACGTCTACTTCTCCCGGCCCGACAGTACGGTGTTCGGCCGCAACGTCGAGGCTGTCCGGCGCCGCAGTGGCGAAATCCTGGGCCTCGAGGCACCGGTGGAGGCCGACCTGGTCTGTGCGGTGCCCGATTCCAGCAACACCGCTGCCCTGGGATTCGCCAAGACGGCCGACCTGCCGTTCGAACTGGCCTTGATCCGGAACCACTACGTCGGCCGGACATTCATTTCCCCCGCCCAGAAGGTGCGGGACATGTCCGTCCGCATTAAATTCAATCCAGTGGCGGAAATCATCGAGGGCAAAAGAATCGTCGTGGTGGACGATTCCATCGTACGTGGCACGACCATGCGCAAGCTGGTCAAGCTGATCCGCGGTGCGGGTGCCAAGGAGGTTCATCTGCGGATCGCTTCGCCTCCGGTCACCAACCCCTGTTATTACGGCATCGACACCCCGGTCCGCAACGAACTGATCGCCTCGAGTCACACGGTGGATGAAATCGCGACCTATCTGCGGGTCGATTCCCTCGCCTATCTTTCCCTGCCCGGACTGCTGGAAGCGGCCGGGGACCAGGGCAAGTACTGCGAGGCCTGCTTCTCCGGAAATTATCCCGTCTCTTTCGCGGAAGAGGCCGGCAAGGACGTGTTCGACAACCACGCCGCCGGCGCGGAAATTCCGGTCAAACCGCTGCCCCCGGTCAGTTGATCCGACGGCGGCAGCTTCTGAAGATAGAGGAAACGTTGATTGATATGAACACCGGCTCCTCCAGAGGATGGAAGCCGGATCCCCGCTTTGACGACCCGGCCAAACTCGGCCGCGCCCTCACCCGCAGGGTGCTTCCGTTGGTTTCGGCCCCGGCCCGTTACATCGGTGGCGAGCTGGGGGCCGTTCGCGAGGGCTTCGATCCCGCGGGCGCCAACATCCTGTTGACCTTTCCCGATGCCTACGAAATCGGCATGTCCCATCAGGGTCTCCGCATCCTGTACAGTCTGTTGCAGGATCGCCCGGGCACCTTCTGCGACCTGGCCTACACCCCGTGGCCGGACATGGAACAGAAGATGCGCGACGAGGGCCTGCCCTTGTTCGGTCTGGAATCCCGCCGCCCGGCCGGGCAGTTCGACATCGTGGGTTTTTCCCTGGGGTACGAACTGGCCTACACCAACATGCTGACGATGATCGATCTGGCCGGTTCACCCCTGCGGGCGGCCGACCGCACGGAAGACGACCCGATCTTCATCGCCGGTGGATCGTGCACGATGAATCCCGCGGTGGTCAGCCCCTTTCTGGATGTGATCATGCTGGGTGACGGCGAAGATGCGGTGCTGGACGCGGCCGCGATCGTGACCGAGATGAAAGCCGCAGGGGCCGGGCGTTCCCGGATCCTCGCCCGTCTGCGCGGGATCGAGGGCGCCTGGTGGTCAGGTGTCGAAAAACCCGTTAGGGCTCGGGTCCTCAAGGATCTCAATACCTACGCGCCTCCCAGGCAACTCGTTCCTGTCATGGAACCGGTCCATGACCGTCTTGCCCTTGAGGTCATGCGGGGTTGCGTCCGGGGTTGTCGTTTTTGCCAGGCGGGCATGATCACCCGGCCGGTGCGGGAAAGAGACGCCGGCGCCCTGGTGCAGGCCGCGGCCGAGGGCATCGCCGATTCGGGTTACTCCGAGGTTTCCCTGCTCAGTCTGTCCACTTCCGATTTCAGTGGACTGGGGGAAACGGTTGCGGGCATCCAGGATAAGATGGTCGGCCAGCGGACCAACCTGGCCTTGCCCAGCCTGAGGGTCGATTCCGTGGACGAGGGCCTCTACAGTCGTATCAACCAGGAAAGGCCCAGCAGCTTCACCTTCGCCCCGGAGGCCGGCAGCCAGCGCCTGCGGGACGTGATCAACAAGAACATCACCGAAGAGGACATTGTCACCACCACCCGACAGGCGCTCCACTCCGGTGCCAAACATGTCAAACTGTACTTCATGATCGGCCTGCCGACGGAGACCAACGAAGACCTGGATGAACTGGTGTCCCTGGTTGGCAAGGTGGTGTCCCAGGCACCCCGGGGTGGATCCCAGGTCCACGTGTCCATCTCGCCTTTCGCTCCCAAGGTCCATACCCCGTTCCAGTGGGCAGGGCAGATTTCCCGCGCCGAGATCGATCGACGCAATCACTACCTGGCCCGACCGTTGCGCCGCATGAAGGTGAAGGTCAGCCTGCGGGAGCCCCACACGTCATTCCTCGAAGGGCTCCTCGGATTGGGCGACGGTGAGGTCTCGCGCCTCGTCGAGAGGGCCTGGGAACTGGGCGCCCGGTTCGATGGCTGGACCGAGCACTTCAGTATCGAACTCTGGGAGCAGGCTCTGTCAGATACGAATATCGATCCGGCCACTTATCTGGCCCCGCGTGATCCCGAGGCGCCCCTGCCATGGGACACGGTGGACGCGGGGGTGGATAAACCATTTCTGCAAAGGGATTGGCGGCGTGCGACCAGCGCCAGGATTTTGCCCGACTGCCGGCTGGAAGGCGCTTGTTACGACTGCACTTCCTGCGATGGCGACATGGTTCACATTTTCTCCAAACTGGAGGCCTTGAAGGGGGAACCGCCCCGCCGGGGCCCCGCGATTCCCACCAGGGGACGCGACGGGACGCAGGAGCGGATATCCCCGACGCCGCTCACTCCGCCCATGCAGGGGCCCGAGGTGGAGGAGGGACCGGGATTCGACCCCCGGAACGCCGATGGAGCAGAATCGGGCCAGGAAGCCCGCAAATGGCAGATCTGGCGCCAGCAGGCCGCGGCCAAGTGCTGGTATCGTATTGAATTCGAGAAATCCGGGGACATGGTTTTCCTGGGTCACCTGGATTTCCAGCGGCAGCTCCACCTGGCCCTGCGACGTTCGGGCTTGCCTGCCGCCTACAGCAAGGGCTATCATCCACATCCATTGCTCAAGTTCGGCCCTCCTCTACCAGTGGGTGTTGTGGGCTTGTGCGAATGTCTGGACATTGCCCTGGAACGCCAGGTGCCCGGTTGGATCGAGGAAATGAACCGGACCCTGCCGCCAGGATTGAAGATTTTGAGGGATGCCGTAGTCGGTGGACAGACCCCCCGGTCCATCGATCAGATCGTCACCCGCATGGACTACCGGGTTCAATTGCCCGGCAGCGCTGAAGGCGGCCCCGCCATTGAGACGGTTGCCGCCGCCGTGGACGCTTTCCTGGCCAGCGATCAATGGCTTTACGTCAGAAAGCGTCCCAAGGGGGATGTAGAACTCGACGCCCGCAAACTGGTATCCACCAGCGATTTCGGGTTACTTACCACAACAG
>DAOWLV010000170.1 GCA_030643455.1 Candidatus Krumholzibacteriia bacterium
ATGACCTGGTCCTCACTGAACTCGTTGATCGACCGCAGCGGAGGCAACAAGGCCAAGGTGGCACGCAACCTGGGCATTTCCCGGATCACCCTTTACCGGTGGTTGAAGCAATTGGATCCGGAGATGGTTTAGCCGGTTGGTGATAAACCAGGACCTTCTGCATGGACAACTTCACGCTGCCGGGTTACACCTGACTTCGCGGCGCCAGTATTGAACACCCTCCGGGGTCTCATTTGAAGGTCCATCTGAATGTCTCCAGCATCATCACGCATCCGCAGACTCCTTGGCCGTCTTTTGCTATTGGTCGTCCCCTTTGCCTTGGCCTTTGGGACCGTCGAACTGGTCCTGAGGGTGGGCGCAAGATCCGCATCCGATGGTGAAGAACCCGCAGCTGTGGATACCCGCTGGCTGAAGGTGGAAAAATCCGCGGAACTGGGCTGGATCTTTCCCCCCGACACCACAGGCATGTACAAGAGCTCCGGCCGCCACACACCCGTGGTGACCAATGCCTGGGGCCTGCGCGGCCCCGAGGTTTCCACCGATACCCTGACCCGCCGCGTGCTCCTGCTGGGGGATTCATACACCTTCGGCTGGGGAATGGACCATGGAGCGGGGTTCGTGCGGCTGCTGGAAACAGCACTGCGGGATTCATTTCCCGAGTCGCCCGTGGAATGTATCAACGGCGGTATACCGGGGTATTCCATCTACCAGCAAATCCGCATGCTCGATTATGTCAGGGAGCGAACGGAAATCCACGCGGTGGTGGCAACCATCAGTCTGGCCAACGATCCGATCGACGAGCTGCGCATCCGCCGTTTCGCCCCGAACCACCTGGCCTATTTCAGTTACGAGCTGCGCGATCCCGCCTCACCATCAGCCAGACTGATCGCCGCCAGCCGTCTCTTGACCCTGGCCGACCAACGCACCACCCACATGCAGTTCAGTCTGATCAATACCAACGGGGAATGCCGCAGCCTGGCTGATGAATCGCTGACCCGTCTGGCGAACATCTGCCGTGAAGCGGACCTGCCCCTGGTCTGGTTGATCGTGCCACGGGCCCAGGAGATCCGACCCGGCGGCTTCTGGCGCCGGGCCCTCAACGGGGCCACCGACAGGCTGCGCCGGCACTTTCTCGAGCTGGCGGACGACCTCCGGGTGCCGATCGTCGACTTGAAACCGCCCCTCGCATCGGTCCAGGCCCGGCAGGAGGCCTACCTTCCGGGTGATTCCCACTGGAACGAGGCCGGGCACAGGGCGGTAACCGAAGTCTTGCTGCCGGAATTTCTGAATACCTGGGATCGGGAAAAATGATTTTGCGCCGGTACCGGCATCCCTCGCTTTTTTTCCTGACCATTCTGACCGTACTGTCCTGGGCGGTTGTCTCCTTCTCTTCCGATGATACCGCCGATGTTCCCGATTCCACAGCCACCCACAAGCTGGATGCCTACCCCTACGTTTTTTTCACCCCGGAAACCAAGATCGCCTTCGGTGGTGGTGGAACCTACACCTGGCGATACGCCGGGGAAGATCCTGATCTGCCCCCCAATTCCTTGATGGCTGCCATCACCTTCACGCAGCGCAAGCAGATGATCATCGCCCTGACGCCAGAGATCTACACGAGAAACCGGAATTGGCTGCTCAACGGTTACCTGGGGTATTACCACTATCCGGACAAATTCTGGGGCATCGGCAACGACACTCCCGATTCCGCCGAAGAGGATTTCGAACCCCGTTACGGTGTGCTCGAGGCCTACGGTCAGCATATCATCACAGGTCACTTGATGGCCGGTCTCGCCGGAAACCTGATGGACTACCAGCCTTACGAAGTGCCTCCGGGCGGAACCCTCGACAGCGGGGAAGTCCCCGGTGCGGAAGGAGGGATCTCGTCCGGCCTGGGATTGATGGTGACGTACGACACCCGCCATCCACGGTTCTCCGCCCACAGCGGAAATTATCTGCAACTGAAAACCCTCATGTTCCGGGCGGCCTTCGGCAGTGATTTCCATTTCAACCGAACCACCGTCGACCTGCGCCATTACAAACCCATGGGAAAAACCGTGGTCCTGGCCCTGCAGGGATACGCCCAGTTGACCCGGGGCATCGTTCCCTTCAACATGATGCCCCTGCTGGGCGGCAAGTATGCCATGCGCGGCTATTTTTACGGTCGTTTCCGCGATACCGAAATGATCACCGGCCAGGCCGAATTGCGGTATCCCCTGTGGCACCGTTTCCGGGGGGTGGTCTTCGCCGGGGCCGGATCCGTGGCTCCGGCCATGGACAAGTTCACCTGGAGAGGGTTCAAGCCAAGCGTGGGATTGGGCCTCAGGTACATATTCGACGTCAGGGAAAACATTGTCCTGCGGATGGATTTCGGCTTCGGGGAAAACGGGAACAGTGGCCTTTATATCATGATCAACGAGGCATTCTGATTGCAGTCATACCTCCCTTTCCGCTAAGATCCCCATCTGATTTCCAGATTTCAGTTCGACTTCCGGCCCTAGACCAAGGAGCCTTCCGATGATCCGTCGCCTAGCCTTTCTGACCATCACCCTGCTGATGATTTCCGGCCCCGCCGCACTCGCCGGTACCGACACTGCCCCACCGCCCACTGCCAAGGTCCCGGTCGAGGAGGACTTCCACGGCACGGTCCTGACCGACGACTACAGCTGGCTGGAAAACGCCGACGATCCCGATGTCGTGGCCTGGACCGAGGCCCAGCAGGCCTATTCCTTTTCGATCATCGACGTTTTGCCCCAGAAACAGTGGCTGGCTTCCCGTTTCAATGCCCTGTGGCGGTACGATGACGAATCCGTCCCGCGAAAAGTGCTCGACGGTGACAGGCTGTTCTACTACACGAAGAAGAAGGATGACGAGAAGTGGGTCTACGTGACCAGGGCCGAGGAAGGGGCCGAGGTCAAGGAGCTGCTGAATCCCAACACGTGGCCCGAAACCGAGACCCTGGCCGGTATTTCAGCCAGCCGCGACGGGAAGTACATCGCGTACGGCAAGGCCCATGGCGGCGACGAGAATCCCGTCGTCGAGGTGATGGTCGTCGAGACGGGCGAGATCCTGCCCGACAAGCTGAACGGCTGGAAACAGAACGTCAGCAGCTGGCTGCCCGACGGTAGTGGTTTCTATTACTCCTGCAAGCCGCTGGAAGGCGAGGTTCCCGAGGGTGAACACGAATTCTGGCACACCGTATGGCTGCACAAGCTGGGCGATGACCCCGCCAAGGACGTCAAGGTCTTCTGGGATGAAGAAGTCAAGGAGTACTGGCACGGCGCGAGTGTGACCGAAGACGGTAAATATACCGTTTACTACCGCGGCCTGTTCAACGCCAACGAACTGTTTTTCCATAAGACAGATACCGATGATCCCCTGATTCCCCTGGCCACCGGCATGGAGAACGAATACAGCTCCCTGTTCGTCGAGGACAAGATCCTGATCACCACCAACGAAGGCGCGCCCCACAAGATGGTCTACATCACCGATGTCGATCATCCTGAACGGGAAAACTGGAAGGTGTTCATACCCGAGCACGAAAAGGACAATCTGCTGGGCGTCGGGGGAGTGGACGGCCGCCTGTACGTCACCTACAGCCACAACGCCTACACCCAGGTGAAGATCTACGACCTGGACGGCACCTACATACGGGATCTTCCCCTGCCCACCATCGGCAGCGGCGGTGCGAGCGGTCGCTGGTCCCAGCCCGAGGTCTGGGTCTACTTCTCGTCCTTCGGTTATCCGTCCACGACCTTCAAGTACCATTTCGACAAGGACGAACTCGAGGTCTACCGCGAATTCCCGGTGGAGGTCGATGTTGACGACGTCGTCGCCGACCAGATCTGGTACGACAGCAAGGACGGCACGCCGGTCTCCATGTTCATCGTCCACGACAAGAAGATGAAGCTGGACGGGACCAACCCCTGCCAGTTGACCGGCTACGGCGGATTCGACATCTCGATGCGACCGCGTTTTTCCACCAGCGCCCTGGTCTGGCTGGAAGCCGGCGGTATCTACGC
Source organism: Candidatus Krumholzibacteriia bacterium (assembly GCA_030643455.1). Taxonomy (GTDB): domain Bacteria; phylum Krumholzibacteriota; class Krumholzibacteriia; order LZORAL124-64-63; family LZORAL124-64-63; genus JAGLCY01. Next base: position 4,023 of record DAOWLV010000170.1, read on the forward strand.
CATTCCCAACCTGCGGGGAGGCGGGGAATATGGACGCGAGTGGCACGAAGCGGGTATGCTGGACAAGAAGCAGAACGTCTTCGACGACTTCATCGCGGCAGCCGAATTCCTGATCGCCAAGGGTTACACCAGCAGCGAAAAACTCGCCATCCGCGGCGGCAGCAACGGCGGTCTGCTGGTCGGAGCGGTCACGGTGCAGCGACCCGACCTTTTCCGGGTTGTCGACTGCGCCGTGCCCCTGCTGGACATGGTCACCTACCACCGATTCGGTCTGGCCAACATCTGGGCCGAGGAATACGGCAGCAGTGACGATCCCGAGCAGTTCAAGTACCTGCTGGAATACTCCCCCTACCAGAACGTGAAGGATGGTGTGAAGTACCCGGCCTTCCTGGTGACCGGCAGCGAAAACGATGCGCGCGTCGACCCCTTGCACGCGCGCAAGATGGTCGCCCGGCTACAGGCTGCCGATGAGGGCGGCGGGCCGGTCTGTCTGTTGATCCGCGGGGCCTCGGGCCACGGTGGCGGGACCACCATCACCACCAAGATTGATCAGAACGCTCGGGAAACCGCTTTCCTGATGCACTTTTTGGGGATGGAGGCGCCGGAGTAGAAGAGCTCCCAGGATGAAAAAACGCCCCCGGAACTTCTGGTCCGGGGGCGTTTTCTGTGCGGCGAAACCTCTACGGCCGGTTCCCGCTCATGTGGGGCCTGCTCTTGTCCGGGTAGGCCGGCGTGTCAGGGATATCCCACTTGCCTCCGCTACCCGCCAACTCATCCAGCAAGTACTCGATGGCCTTTTCCAGCTGGGCGTCCTTACCTTCCACCACGTCCTTGGGCATGTTCATGATCACGATGTCGGGCTCCACTCCCCAGCCCTCGATGGGCCAGGTGCCGTCCAGGCCGTACAGCCCGAACTGCGGCGGCGTTGTGGTGGCGCCGTCGACAAGATCCTGGTGGGGTTCGATACCGATCGATCCTCCCCAGGTCCGCATGCCGATGACTGTGGCCAGGCCCTTCAGCTTGATCGCTTCGGCGAAAAACTCGCCGTTGCTGCCGGTGTCCTCGTTGATCAGCACGACAACCGGGCCGTGGTGAACCCGTTCGGGATCACGGCCTGCCAAGCCCTCCCGAGGTATCGTGATACCCCACAACACCCTTTCGAGACGATCGATGATCATGTCGCCCACGAATCCGCCGCCGTTGTAGCGCTCGTCGATGATCATGGCGTCTTTCCAGGTCTGCGGATAATAACTGCGGCCGAACTCGACCAGACCCGGATCCATCATGTTGGGGAGGTGGATGTAGCCGATGCGGCTGTCGGTCTTCTCGGTCACATAGTCCAGATTGGCGTCTACCCAGGCGCGGTAACGCACGCCGTATTCGCTGCGCAGGGTGCGAATGCGGGTCGTGGTGGCGCCCTTGGCCTTGGGGTCGCCGTTGGTGGTCAGCATCACCATCTTGCCCGCCTTGTCCTCCAGGTGCTTGTAGATATTTTCGCCCTTGGGGATTTCCACACCGTCGATGGCGATCAGGTAGTCCCCCACGCTAATGTCCACGCCGGGCTCGGCCAGAGGCGAACGGTAGCGGTCGTCCCAGGGCACACCCGGCACGATCGCGGCGATCTTGTAGAAATCACTGTCTTTGTCGGCTGCGAATTCGGCGCCCAGCAGACCGGTTGAGACGCGGGTACCCCGATCCTCGTAATCTCCGCCGTAGATGTAGGTGTGGCCGATGTTCAGTTCGCTGATCATCTCACCGATCAGGTAGTTCAGATCGCTGCGGGTTCCACAGCCGGCCACGAAAGGCTGGTACTTGTCGTGCATGGCCTGCCAATCCACCCCATGCATGTTCTGGTCGTAGAACCAGTCACGCTGGATGCGCCAGGCCTCGGCGAAGATCTGCTCGAACTCGGCCAGACGGTCGACACGTAGCTTCACGGCCCCCGGATCGACCTTGCCGTCCTTGGCCTTGGCCTCCTTGCCCGCATCGACCACGCCCAGCTTGCCATCCGCGCGGTAGACCATCTTCTTGCCGTCGGCGCTCAGGTGGTAGTTGGCGATCCCGCTCATCAGGACTTCGGTCTCATTGTCGTCGAACTTGTATTTCACCAGCTCCAGCTTGTCGCCCGTGTGGTCGTCGACGTTCTGGTACTTGAGAAACTCGGGTTTTTCCTTCTTCAGCATCAGGAACCCGCCCTTGACGGCTTCCAGACGGAAGTAGTTGTCCGCCTCCACGTCCGGAATGGCGACCACGCGGCCAGCGATGCCTTCGAGGTCGACGGCCGTGGCGGGTATTTTGTCCTTTTTGTCCTTCTTGTCCTTGTCGTCCTTGTCGTCCTTGTCATCACCGTTGACGGGCACACTCACGTCTCCATCATAGAAGGGCGAGCGCTCTCCGGACTCCAGCATCACCAGGTAAGGCTTGGCCATCTTCAAGAAGACGTGGGTCTGGTCCTGCCGGCCCATGATGGGATTGAAGGTGCGGTTGGACAGGAAAAACAGGTACTTGCCGCAGCCGGAGAACGATGGCGACCAGTCGTTGTTCATGTCGTCGGTGATCTTGTGGTTGGCACCTTTGGACACATCGTACAGCCAGATGGCCTCGTTCATGTTGGGAGTCTGCGAGGTGTAGGCGAGCCACTTGCTGTCGGGTGACCACACGTAGTCCATGATGCCCCACCGTTCCCAGGCGTCGTCATAGTCGCTGTGGGCGATCTCGGTGGTCTTGCCGCCTTTCACATCGACCAGATGCAGGCGCATGAACTTGTCGCTGAACACCAGGTATTTGCTGTCGGGCGACCAGGTGGCCTGGTTCATGAAGCCGTGGAATCCGGTGGTCAGCTGCTTCCACTC
>DAOWLV010000325.1 GCA_030643455.1 Candidatus Krumholzibacteriia bacterium
CCGGCGATCGCATCCTCGACCTGGGCCCCTTGAAGATCGACCACGGCAAGCGCAAGGTGCAGATCCACGGGGAGCCCGTGCAGTTGACGGTCAAGGAATACGACCTGCTGCATACCCTGGCTACGCGGCCGGGACGAACCTTCAGCCGCCGTCAACTGCTTGACATCGTCTGGGACCAGGAAGCCGACGTCTTCGAACACACCGTCAACAGTCATGTGAACCGTCTGCGCAGCAAGATCGAGGACAACCCGAACCGGCCCCGGTTGATCCTGACCGTCTGGGGCATCGGCTACCGGTTCACCGAGGAATTCACGCAGATCTGACGGGGTCCGGCCGGGAATCAGGACTGGCGCAACTCCCTGGTCACCACCACCGCCCCCAGGATCGCCAACAAGAAAAGCGGCCCCGCGGCGACCGGGTCACCCAACACCAGTTTTCCCAATCCGAACAGGAAACCGTAGACACCCGCGCTGCCGCAGGCCCAGACCCCCAGCCGCGACCAGCGGAATCCATCACACTTGACTTCGGGATGCGCCCTTGCCACCGGGCCCCAGAAACCGCCGGGCCTGACCTTTCGGTAGAAGGAGGCCAGCCGCTCCGGGTCCACCGGCCGGGTCGCAAAGGTCACCACGAGCCAGACGGCGATGGTGACGGGCACGAGGATCAGCGCCTTGTGGTGGGTTTCCAGTATCATCTCCCCCACCCGAACCGGCGTGGCGAACAGGGCGTAGTCCCGGCCCGTCTGCACCGCGGCGACCACCTCGAAACCCACCGCAAGGCTCACCGACGAGGCCACGGCCGCGACCTCGCTCCAGGCGCTGATGCGCCACCAGAACCAGCGCAGAATCAGAACCGGACCTATCCCCGCCCCCATCGCCCAGACGAACAGCCACGCCCGTCCGATGCTCGTCAGCCAGAAGGCCACCAGCACCGCGCAGACCATCATCATGAACACGCAGAACTTGGCCGCGACCACCGATTCCTTCTCGGTGGCGTCGGGCCGCAGGAAACGGCGGTAGATGTCGTTGATCAGGTAACTGGCGCCCCAGTTCAGATGTGTGTCGATGGTCGACATGAACGCCGCGAAAAACGACACCAGCAGCAGGCCCAGCAGGCCTGGTCCTAGAACCTCGAGCATCACCAGCGGGTAGGCAGCCTCCTCGCCCCGGCCTTCGGGCATGACGGGAAACAAGACGAGGGAAACCAGACCGGTAAGGATCCAGGGCCAGTAGCGGAGCGCGTTGTTGGCCACCACGAACCAAAGGGTGGCTCCGCGAGCGTGGCGCTCGTCGCGGGCGGCGGCCATGCGCTGGATCAGGTAGCCGCCACCGTCGGCGTTGTGGCTGGCCCACCACATCAGGGTCACGAAGATCAGGAACTTGAAGAAATCGGATTCGAGGCCCAAGCCGCCTCCGGGAATGAAGGCCAGCGTGTTCTCGCCGAACAGGGGCGATTCGGTCAGGCGATCCTTGAGCTGGGAGATCCCGCCCACGTGGCGCACGGCCATCACCGCGACGGATATGGAGCCGGCCATGGCCAACCCGAACTGGATGACGTCGGTGATCACCACCCCCCAGAAACCCGCCAGCAACGCATAACTGAGAGCCAGGGCCGCGCCTACGATGATCGCAACCTTCGGATCCAGGCCCAGCACCGCCTCGGCCACGGTGCCCATGCCCTTCAGAACCCAACCCAACACGATGAAGTTGTAGAGGATGGCGAAGTAGCCCGCCTTGAACCCCCGCAAAAAGGCCGCGGGCCGGCCGGAATACCGTTTTTCGATCAGTTCGTTGTCGGTTAGAACCTCTGCCCGACGCCAAAAGCGCGAGAACAGGAATACCGCCAGCATCTGGCTCAGAACGTAATGCCAGCCGAACCAGTTGTACCAGATACCGTGATTGCGGATGAAGCCGGTGACCGCCAGGGGAGTGTCCGCGGCGAAGGTGGTGGCGACCATGCTGGTGCCCAGCACCCACCAGGGCAGGGAGCGGCCCGAGAGAAAATACTGTTCGGTGGACGACGAGGCGCGTTTGCGGAAAGCCAGGCCCAGAGCCAGGGTCAGGATCACGTAACCCGTGATGATGATCCAATCGATGGCATGCAGATGGGCCATATGACGTCTCTTCTCCTGAAGCTGCGGAATCTCCTCGTCGCGGGCAGACTAACAGGATGGCGAATTCTTGGAAAGCGCTGGCTCAAATCCAGCTCCGGCAGCCCTGGTGAAGATCTTGACTCTATCCAGTCACGATACAATTGTTGTCCCATACCATCTTATCCGCACGCGCAGAGCCGACCCTATTCAGGCGGGCCCTGCTGTCACGTTCTTCAACACCGAGGGAATGATATGTCATCCTCCAAGATCATCTGGACCAAGATCGATGAAGCGCCGGCACTGGCCACCCACACGTTGCTCCCGATCGTCCAGGCCTACACCAAGGGCACCGGCGTCGAGGTCGCCACGAACGACATTTCTCTCGCGGGCCGGATCATCGCGAACTTTCCCGACAATCTCACCGAAGACCAGAAGATCCCCGACTACCTGTCCCAGCTGGGTGAACTGGCCCAAACCCCTGAAGCCAACATCATCAAACTGCCCAATATCAGCGCCTCCATTCCCCAGCTTCAGAGCGCCATCAAGGAGCTGCAGGACAAGGGGTTTAATATCCCCGACTACCCCGAGGACCCCCAGGACGACGCCGAGCAGGCTCTCCAGACCAGATTCGCCAAGGTTCTAGGTTCCGCGGTCAATCCGGTCCTTCGTGAAGGCAACGCCGACCGGCGGGCGGCCGTGTCGGTGAAGAAGTTCGCCCAGAAGAATCCCCACAGGATGATGAAGGACTGGCCGGCCGCCGGATCCAAGGCGCGGGTCGCCTGCATGTCCGAAAAGGATTTCTACGGCAGTGAAAAATCCATCACCATGGACAGGGTCGCCGATGTTCGAATCGAATTCGTCCCCACGGACGGGACGGCCATAGTCTTGAAGGACAAGGTGTCTCTCCTGGACGGTGAGGTCATCGACACATCCGTGATGAACGTCGCCGCTTTGCGTGGGTTCTATGCCGAGACGATCAAGGCGGCCAAAAGCGATGGCGTTCTTCTGTCCCTGCACCTCAAAGCGACCATGATGAAGATTTCGGATCCCATCATGTTCGCCACTGCGTTTCGGTCTACTATCAGGCAGCCCTCGAAAAACACGCCGATGTCCTGAAGGAGATCGGAGCCAACGTCAACAACGGCCTGGCCGGCGTTCTCGAGAAACTCGACAAGCTGTCCGGCGACAAGAAGGCGGAAATCGAGGCGGATATCGCGGCGGTCTACGAAGACCACCCCGCCCTGGCCATGGTCGATTCGCGCAAGGGGATCACCAACCTGCACGTGCCCAACAACATCATCGTCGATGCCTCCATGCCCAACGTGGTGCGCGACGGCGGCCGGATGTGGAACAACGACGACGAGCTGCAGGACACCATCGCCATGGTGCCCGACCGCTGTTACGCGACCATGTACCAGGCGGTCATCGAGGACTGCCAGCAGCACGGTCAGTTCGACCCGAGCACCATGGGCAGTGTTCCCAACGTCGGCCTGATGGCTCAGAAGGCGGAAGAATACGGCTCCCACGACAAGACCTTCCAGGCGCCGGCAGTAGGTACGATACGCGTCGTCGACACCGACGGCGCGGTCCTCCTGGAGCAGTCGGTGGAAACCGGTGACATCTTCAGGATGTGTCAGGCCAAGGACGAGCCGATCCGGGACTGGATCAAGCTGGCCGTCACCAGGGCGAAAGCCACGGGTGCACCAGCGGTTTTCTGGCTGGATGAGAAAAGGGGCCACGACGCCCAGATCATCCAGAAGGTGAACAGGTACCTGCCCGAGCACGACACGGCCGGCCTTGATATCCGCATCATGGAGCCGGTGGAGGCGATGAAGTTCTCCCTTGAGAGGATCCGCCGCGGTGAAGACACCATTGCCGTCACGGGCAACGTGCTGCGTGATTACCTGACCGACCTCTTCCCCATCCTCGAACTGGGTACGAGCGCGCGGATGCTGTCCATCGTGCCCCTGCTCAACGGCGGCGGCCTGTTCGAGACCGGCGCCGGCGGTTCGGCACCCAAGCACGTGCAGCAGATGCTCAAGGAGGGGCACCTCAGGTGGGATTCCCTGGGTGAGTACTGCGCGCTGGTTCCGTCGCTGGAGATGATTGCGGCGAAAACGAACAACGCCAAGGCGGCGCTGCTGGCCGAGACCCTGGACGCGGCCATCGGCACCTACCTGGAGAATGCCCGCTACCCTTCACGGAAAGTGAACGAGATCGAC
>DAOWLV010000016.1 GCA_030643455.1 Candidatus Krumholzibacteriia bacterium
GCCCACCTGCTCGGCAGGGACCGGGCCACGGTGACCGGTCTGGCCCTGCCCCCGGAAGTTGCCTGCGAACTGCCGGATGACCTGAAGGAATTGGGATCCTCGGCGCACTGCCTCTGGAAACCCCCGCCCTGGCTGGTTCGGCACGCGGATATGCTGCCACCGCCCGCCGCGGGACCGGTTCTGGACCTGGCCTGCGGCAGCGGTCGCGCGGTGGTATGGCTCGCCGAGCGAGGCTACCGGGTCACGGGGATCGACTGGCAATCCGAAGCCCTGGCCCTGGGAAGCAGGCTTGCGACCAGCCGCCAGGTTAGCTGCCGATTCCTGGTGGGAGACCTGCGCGATCCGGCAGTGATTCCGGCCGGGCCCTGGGCGGCCGTTCTCAACTTCCGTTTTCGTCAGCCCGAACTCCTGGTCAGGATTCCGGACCTTCTACAGAAGGGAGGGGTCGCCCTGGTGCGGACCTTCCGGTCTGCCCCCGGATACACGGGACACCCCAGCAGCCGGCACCGGCTCGATCCCCAAGAACTGCTGCGGTATTTTCCGGCGGGAAGCTGCGAGATCCTGGCCCATGAGGAAAGTCACGATCCTGACGGCCGGCCGGCCGCGGGGATCGTGGCCCGAAAAATCACTTGATCATGGTGATCTTGATGGTCTGCATCTGGTGTTCGCCCTCGACCAGGGCGATGTAGGCACCGGCGCTCACGTGTCGTCCGCTGCCATCGGTTCCATCCCACTTGACCTGGTGGGGTCCTGCCTGGAGGACACCGCTGGCCAGGGTCTTGACCCGGCGTCCGTCCACGTTGTAGATGGAAACCCGGGTCTGCTGGGATTGGCCGAGGCGGAAGGAGATCGAGGTCAAGGGATTGAAAGGGTTGGGCCAGACTTTCAGATCCCGGATTCCCGGGAATTCAGGCACCGAAAACAGCTTGGCCTCGCCCAGGATGGACGATTCCCCCTGATCATCGATGAGATAGAGACGGTAGACATAACCCTGGCCGCTGCTGGATTCGGAGAGGTGGTCATCGCCGAAGAAGAATCCCCCGCCATCGTCGATGAAGGTGATTTCCCATTCCTGGTCGGGGGCGGATTCCAGGGCTCCGGTGAGGTGGAACTGGGGGGTGTCCCCTCCGTTGGAAATTGCCTGCCAGGTCACGTGGGCGGAATCACCGTTCCAGGCCACCTCGAAAAAAGACAGCTGGGCGGGAGCCACGGTGCAGCCGATCGGCCAGGCGCCGAGGGTTCCACAGGAGTTGTTGTCCTCACCACATGGCGAATTGTCCTGGAGGGTAAAATTGAAATCCAGGCCGGGATTGTCGGAACAGAAAATGGGATCGGCCGAAAAGTTGTCCTGGATCCAGCCCTGGTCGGCGATGTCGCCCACCCAGTCGCCCTTGCTGTTGCCGAACAGGTCCGAGCAGGAAATCAGGGGTACGGCCCCTCCCTGCGCGGCGATACCCGTTCCTTCCTGAAAGGCGATGATCGAGCCGGTCACCCGGGGAGATGACTCGTGACAGAAGAGACCGCCACCGCTGATATCCGCGGTATTGCCGGCGACCGTACAGTTTTCGAGGTTCGTCTCGGCGTCCTGGAAACTGGCCAGGGCGCCCCCGTACCGGGCTCGATTCCCGAAGAAGGTCGAGTTGTAGAATACGGGAGTGGCCTCGAAATCGGAGAAAACAGCCCCGCCGAAACCCAGCTCGCCGGTGGCCAAATTGCCAATGAATCGGCTGTCCCAGACAATGGGAGACGAATCCGCGCGGCAGGACAGGGCTCCTCCCCAGGCGGAGAGGTTGTCCGTAAATTCGCAATTCCTGAACAGGGGACTGGATCCGTAGCTGCAGTCCACGGCGCCGCCGCCGCCATCTATGGCGCTGTTGCCGGTGAATACGCAGTCGGTGATCAGGATATCGGAATTGTTGCAGCGAAGGGCCCCGCCGTGGCTGTCGGCCACATTGTTGGAGAAAGTACAATTCAAAATGCGCAGGGAACTGTTGCTCGAGAGAATGGCGCCGCCACTTTGGTCATAGCTGGAAATACCGTTGGCGTGGCCATTGATCAGGGTGATGTTCTGAATAATGCTGGACTGGTCGAGGCTTTCACACAGGATGAGTCGGCCAATATTTTCGCCGTCAATGACAACGTCTTCAGGCTGGGAGCCCAGGCCGATCAAAGTGATTCCCGAGGGCAGGATGAGCCTGTTTTCCGCGTAGATCCCCGGCGCGAGTTCGATCCGGTCACCGGACCGGGCCGCCTTGAATGCTGCCTTGATGGTGGAATAGTCGCTGGGAACCGATAAAGTCTCAGCGTCAGCACTTAAAGGTGTTTGAGAAAGGACAATAATAAAGCCAAGGGCGATAAGGGCTTTACATGTCATTATATCAAATTCCTCCGTGAAGTCCCGAGTATTCGACTTCCCTCCCAGGGGTCGAACTGAGGGGTGGCCATTTTGCCACCGGGGTAAATATGGGGACCAGCCTCCCGATTTGGCAACCCTGAAAATCTTTTTTTCGGCATTCTAGAGGCAATTTGAAGGTGTTTTTTGTTTTTTACCTAATTTTGCGTCTGAGGAAAAATCGATATATATTTGTTGTTGAACAGACTAGTTTCAACCCAGACTTCTGCCGATTTTCGCATTTGATTAAATAACGGAAGTAAAAAAATGGAAAAGAAAATCAGGTCGACGATGATGAAGGTGCTCCTGGCGGTGGTCCTCATCTCGGTTGTGGGTATCGGGACTGCACTGGTCCAGGAGAACAAGAGCTTCAACAGTCAGAGCGCTCCGGACGTGGAGTTCGTCTGGACTGCTCCCACGACAGGTTCGGCCGTCCACCACTACATAGCCCAGGTGCTGGTCAACGATGTGGATTCCATATTTTTCGATCCTGTGCCGTCCGAATCCATCCTGTTGCCGGTCCTCTACGGTAACAAGTACCAGATCAGGGTGGCCGCCGTGGATGCTGCCGGCATCATGGGGCCCTTGTCCATGTGGTCGTTGCCATATACCGCGGAACTGGCCCCGCCCGGCTTCTAAGCGGTTTTTTCCCCTACTGGTCTGATAATTCGACCCTTCGGTTCGTTCCACGGGAGGCAAACGTGCAGATCGGCATCATCGGGGTGAAGTTCACCGGCAAGACAACCCTGTTCAACGTGATCACCGGTGCGGGCCTGCCCACCGGTCAGGGTGGCGTGGATCCCCACCTGGCCGTGGGGCGGGTTCCCGATCCCAGGCTCGATCGCCTGACCGATATGTTCCACCCCAAGCGCACGGTTCATGCCACGGTGGAGTGGGTGGACATTCCCGGTTTTCAGGTCGGTGCTGCAGCTGACGGTGGTCGCGAAGCCACCAGGTTTCTCGAACACGGCCGCAAGGTGGATGCCCTGGCCCAGGTCATCCGCTGCTTCGACGGTGGTTACGGCGCGCCGGACCCCGCGGGGGAACTGGAAACCATGGCCCTCGAATTGGCCCTGGCCGATCTGCAGATCGTGGAAAACCGGCTGGAGCGTTTGACCAAGGAAAAGACCCGGATGGGAAAGGTGGCCAACCCCCTGGAACCTCCCATGATGGAAAGATTCAGGGATCAGCTGGAAAACGACCGTCCCCTGCGGGATCTCGACCTCAACCCGGATGAGATCAAACTCTCGGCGGGTTACACCTTCCTGACCCTCAAACCCATGATCGTGGTCCTTAATCACGAAGAAGGCGCGGAGGCTCCGGTCGAAGTGGTCGCCGCGGCCAAGGCCGCGGGCGCCGAGACCGTGGCCCTTTGTGCCCGCGTGGAAGAGGAGCTGGCCGAACTGGACCCCGCCGATGCGGCCGAGTTCCTGGCCGATATGGGCATTGCCGAACCCGCACTGTACCAGATGATCCGGGCGTCCTACGGCGCGCTCGACCTGCAGAGCTTCTTCACCGTCGGCGAGGACGAATGCCGGGCCTGGGCCGTGCGCAAGGGGGCTGTCGCCCCGGTGGCCGCCGGTGTCATCCATTCGGATCTCCAGCGTGGATTCATCCGGGCCGAGACCACGGCCTATGACGACCTGATCGCAGCCGGTTCCATGGCCGCGGCCAAGAAGGCCAACAAGGTGCGGCTCGAGGGAAAGGGTTACGAGGTCCAGGACGGGGACATCCTGGAAATCAGGTTCAGCGTGTGATGAAGAGCGCTGGCCGATGGATCTTGCCGCTGGCCGTGCTTGTGGCCGCGCTCATTTTCTGGATGGTGTTTCTGGGCCAGGCCGAGGAATCCGTCTTTGGCAAGGTGCCCATCCTGGACGAAGTCTATTATCTGGACCAGGCCGCCGCCCGGAATTCGGATCCTCCTTTGCCACCGGAACCATTTTTTGTCTCTCCCCTGTACCCCTGCTTATTGTCCTGGCCGGCAGCGGCGAAACCGTTCCCGACAGCCGGGTATTCCCGCCGGATCAACTGAGGGGAATCCGCATCTTCCAGATCGGCTGCTGGCTGGGGGTGGTGATTCTGCTGCGGTTGATCGCCGGACGTGTTCTGGGCCGGGACATGGAGCCGGGCTGGGAAAAAGAGCTGGTGGTCTGGGTGCCGGCCGTCCTGTTCGCCCTGTACCAACCAGCCGCCGTCTACACCGTATCCATTCTTCTCGAGTTGCCCCTGGTTTTGCTGATCACCACCGCGGTCTACCTGATGACCCGCCTGGTGGACAGCACCCACCAGGACAGGGTATTCGGTGGTGGAATGGTCCTGCCGCTGGTTCTGGGTGCGGTCCTGGGATTGGCGGGTTTGTTGCGGGGAACCGCTCTTGTTCTGCTGGTCCCGGCGCTGGTGTTGGCGGCAGGAAAGGCAGGTGGGAATGCTGCCGGGCGGTGGAACCGCTACGTCCGGGCCCTGTTGATGCTGGGCGCGGTTCTGGCGGTGCTCGCGCCGGCGGTCATCCACAACAGCAGGATTGCCGGACGCCTGACGGGTCCCACCCTCAATGCAGGCGTGAACCTCTTCATCGGAAACGGACCGGAAGCCAACGGATTCTATGTGGCGGTGGTGCTGGGGGACTGGCGTCACGACCCCGCGGGTCGCAAGTACCTGGCGGAAAAACGTGGTGGCCCGATGCCGTCACTGGCCGCCGCGGACCGGATCTGGAGCCGGGAAGCCTGGCGGGCCATGAAGGGAAATCCCGTCCGGACGACCGGCCTCTGGCTGAAGAAGGTCTGGCTTCATCTGCAGGGTTGGGAAATCGACCAGCTGACGCCTCTGTCTGGCTGGCGCAAGGCGGCGCCGGTTTTGGCATGGTTGCCGGTCCCTTTTACCCTGCTGGTGGCCCTGGGGCTGGGTGGGCTGGCCGGACGATGGCGGGATCCCCGCATCCGGTGGTGGGCAGCGGTCCTGGCCGTGCTGGTGGCGGGTCAGAGTCTCTTTTTCGTGGTGTCGCGTTACCGCCTGGCCCTGGTGCCGGTTCTCTGTCTGGTGGCGACCATCGGGGCAGTTGAAATTCTACGAAATAATCGGCGGGCGATGATCGTTTCCATCCTCGCGGTGCTGATCACGGTGCCCTGGGGCCTGGAGAGTACGCGGACCTTGTGGCGGGCACAGGCCCTGGTCAACGAGGCGAGCCGCTGGGCCGAGATCGGAGAAGCGGAAGATTCCGCCGCGGCTCGGGAAACCGCCGAAAACCTTTATAGGGAATCAGTGGCCAGCAAAGCCGCGGGTCCGGCACCGTGGCTGGGACTGGCGGCCCTTTTGATCGACCGGGGAGAACGCGAAGAAGCCGCCGGAATCCTGACCGAAGGGGCGGCCGCCACTTCCTTGAACCTGGAGATAAACAAGGTCCTGCTGGCCTTGTGGCTCGAAGACGGCCGCCGGAACAAAGCCCTGGAACTGACCCGAACCGTCCTGGCGGATCATCCCGGCGATGCGGACACCCTTCACAACCGGACCGTGCTGCTGGCGGAAGCGGGTCGGTCCGCAGAGGCGATGGCCGGGGCGCGGGATCTGATCGGCGCCCACCCCGGAGATCCCCGGGGTTACATCGACCTGGGAATCATCCTGGCCCGGGAAGGGCGACACAAGGAAGCCCGCTCTGTTTTCGAGCAGGGACTGGCGGCGGTTCCCGGCAACCCCCTCCTGCAGAGGAATCTCGATCTCCTGGATCACTAGATCTTCCCGTATGCGAAATATCTCCGCTGGTTTTTTCCCGCCGCCACGTTTGGTGAAGTAAGAGGTCATCGACACTTGATCAATTCACCGGGCCTGCCGGCCCAAGCGGAGGAAAAACAATGAACTCACGAACCAACAACGGAATGAAGACCCTGGTTCTCCTGACCCTGGCGGCGACGATGGTGCTGGGGGCCGGAACGGCCCTGGCCCAGGGGCGGGGCGGCGGGCCAGGCTATGGCGGCAGAGGTGGATTTGGCGACGGCGAGTTCGGCCCGGCCCACCGTCTCGAGATGCTGGCCGATCATCTGGAACTGACGGAGGAACAGGTCGCGGCCATCGAGGGAATCCGAACCCAGGGCCAGGAAAAGAACATGGAACTGCGCAAGGAATGATGCGCTTGCGCAACGAGCTGCAGGGCGAGATGCTCAAGGATGACCCTTCCGAAAAGGCGGCCATGGACCTGACCGGCAAAATCGGTGCCCTGCGGACGGAGATGCAAGCCAACCGCCTGACGAACAGGCTGGAAGTGCGCAAGCAGTTGACACCCGAGCAGAGTGACAAGATGCTGATCCTGCAGGGAAGATTCCAGGGGCGCGAAGGTCGCCGGGGCTGCGGCCGCGGAATGGGCTCCCATTGGGGAGGCAATTTTGACGGCCCGGGCCAAGGCATGGGCCGAAGGGGCTCCCGGGGTAGCTGGTAGAACGTGTGATGAGAACCTCTCGCAGGACGGTAACAGGTGCCCCGAACCATGGACGACGATGCTCTCATGATCCGGACCGCAGAGGGCGAGGAGGCGGCTTTCCGTCTCCTCGTCCAGCGGTGGGAACGGGACGTGCTGAGTTTCCTGATCCACATGCTGGGCTCCATCGAAGAGGCCGAGGACCTGGTCCAGGACACGTTTGTCCAGGTGTTCAAAAAAGCCGGCTCCTACCAGGCGACGGGCATGTTCAAGAGCTGGCTCTTCAGGATCGCCGGCAACCTTGCCCGCAGCCGCCTGCGGCGACGAAAGGTTTTGCGGTGGGTCCGTTTCGATCCGGTAGTCCACGACATGGGAGACGCCGGAAGGGGTCCGGACGGGGACCTGGAACACAGCCAGCGACAGGAGGCGGTCCGGGCAGCCCTGGGGCGCTTGCCCCAAAGACAGAGGGAAGCGTTGGCCCTGCACAGGTTCCAGGGGATGCGGTACAAAGAGGTAGCCGAAGCCATGGGTACTACGGTGCCGGGGGTCGAATCCCTCATCCAGCGGGCCATGGCGGCCCTGCGAGAGGACCTGGCCGGGAAAGGTGATCAGTTATGAAACACGTCACGAACAGGATTCAGGCCTACATCAGTGGGGAACTGGCAGGTGACCGGAAAGCCGCGGTGGAAAAACATCTGGACGGATGTCCGGCATGCAGGGATGAGGTCGACCGGGCTCGCCAGGCGTGGGAGATGCTCGGCACGATGGAAACACCCCCTTCGGAAAACGGAAGCGTCTGGCCTGCTGTCCAGGCGCGGACCTTCGGTCGGGAAACATCTGATCGGGAGTGGTTCTTTGGCGCTGGAAACCTGACCCGGACCGGCCTGGCGACCGCCGCGGTGGCGGCCGGTCTGATGCTGGGAATCCTGTTGCCGATCGGGTCGGACCACAATGAGGGTGTCGATTCCGGTCTGACGGACGAGTCCTGGCTGGTGGAATCCAGCTGGCTGTCCGATTCCAGCTGGCTCGGGGGCGACGCCACCGCGGGGCTCGACGACATCCTGCTCGGCGCGGACCTGCTCGATGAGGGGAACGGATCATGAAAAAAGGCTGGGTGCTGGTGCTTTTGATCTCCCTGGGCCTGAACCTGGGACTTGGGCTGCGACTGCTGGGGGACCGTCCGGGAAAGGACGGGTCGTCCTTTTCGGGGCTCGACGGTGGATTTCGCCGAACCGGTGGCCGCTGGGCGGACCAGGACACTTCGGTGCGGCGCAAGATGTTCGCCCGACGCATGAATAATATGGCCGAAATGCTGGATCTGAGCCCCGAGCAGCAGGTGGTTTTCCAGGAGGTCCACAGGGAAACCGGACGCATGTTGATGCAGAAAAGGGTTCTCATCGGAAAAAAACGCAAACTTTTGCACAACCTGGTGACCAGTGACGAGGTCGACCAGGAGGAGATTCGCCGAGCCATCGGTGAACTGGGGCAGGAACAGGCGGTTCTGGACTCCCTGGTGGCTGAAACGGTGCTGCAGGAAATGGCAATCCTGGATTCCGGTCAACGGGAGCTATACCTGGAAATGCTGTCCTTTGAAAAGGAGGGCCGCGCAGGCCGGCGGGGTCGGGGCGCCCCGGGGCATCGCCGCCAATAATCCTGGTTGACAGCAAAGGTCTCGATTTCTTACTTATTACAGGCGGTGAAGGGGTTCGGCCCTTCCGTGCGCCAACTGTTCCCCACCCCAATCAGGGTTTCATCCGTTGAAGTTGCCCCGATGAGGCATCGTTACGATCGTTCCGAATGTGCTGGAATTCCCAATGCCCAGAATTGTCCCGAGGGGGGACTCATCATGACCAAAGCGCGTATCATTCTGCTGGCCGGACTGATTGTTCTGGTCGGGTTGTCGGGATTGGCCGGTTGCCGCTCCGCCCACACGACCAGCGCCATTTTATATATCGATGAGCAGAACTATGACAAGGCCGTAGCGGTGATCCAGGAAGGATTCGAGTACCGCGACGATGAACCCGACGCCTATTACTACCTGGGAGAAGCTTACAGCCATCTGGCTGAAGAAGCCGTGGAGAACGATCAATACGTCGAAGCATTCAATAATTACGAACTTGCCTATCACTCCTACATGAAGGCCGATTCCCTCGACGCCGAGGCCTTCTCCGAAAAGGTCGAGAAATCCCTCATCTACAACTACAACAATCGGGTGCGGCAGGCCAAACTCGATTGGGACGAAGACTACTTCGAGCAGGCCGAAGGACACATGAGACTTGCGTTCGCCGCTCTGCCGGATTCCATGGCGCCCATCAAGAACATCGCCCGGATGAAGATGCAGATGTCCCAGACCGAGGAGTACGCGGATCAAAAAGTGGTTCTCCTCAACGAGGCGCTGGTGTTGCTCGATCAGGTTCTGGCCAAGAATCCCGAAGCCTACGAACTGCAGCTGAACAAGGCCAACGTGCTGGCCGCCCTGGGTCGGAATGAAGAAGCCAAGGTGATCTTCGATACGCTGCTGGCCGAGCACGGCGACGATACGGGCCTGCTCATCGACATCGCCAATCTGGCCATCGACGACGGGGATTATTCCCGGGCCGGCGATTTCTACGTCATGGTCGTTGATCTGAATGAAGCGGGTACCGACGCGACCAACGATGCCGACAACAAGGCGATGCTCGTAGCTGCGGGGACCTGGTATTCCTCGAAAAACGTCGGGCGCTACGAGGATGCCATCGTGGTTCTGGACCGCGCGGCAGACCTGGAAACGATTCCGACGGACAACACCATGTTGATGCGCCTGCGCACGTACTACCAGTACGGCAAGGACACGAAGAGACTGGCCGCGGACGAAACCGATCCCGTCAAGAAGGCGGAGTTGTCGGACAAGTCCACGGCGCTGTTGGGTCGTGCGGTCGAAATCGGGGTCGCCATGACCAATAATTTCCCAGCCACGGCGGACGGGTTCTTTTATCTGAGTATGGCCCAGTTTGAAATGGGCGACTACGCCGCTGCGGAAGCCAACAACAAGACCTTCGAAGAACTTCAGGGCGCTCCGTAGCAGGCGTTCAGGAAAATTCGGAAAAATCGAAGAGGTGCATGGCCTTCTCGCACGTTTTGTGCTATGGTTGTAACACCTATACAGGGCGCGAGAGCCCGCACCGCGACACCTAGGGAATACCTAGGGAATACCCAGGGGAACAATCACACTTTTTTTTGGGAATCTCTCCCATCCATTCGGGCTGCCACGGCACGCCCGGTGTTTTCCACAATCACTTCAGTCAACTGTCAGGTTCGAGGAGCAAAATGGACATCAAGGAACTTCAGGAGATGAACATTCACGAGCTGGTGGATGTGGCTCGCGATATGAACATCGAGGCGCTCAGCACCCTTCGCAAGTCTGAACTCATCTTCAAGATTCTCGAGGGACAGACCGAAAAAAACGGTCTCATCTACGCCGAAGGGGTGTTGCAGGTGCTGGCCGAGGGATACGGTTTCCTGCGTTCGGCCAAGTTCAATTATCTGCCGGGACCGGATGACATCTACCTGTCGCCTTCCCAGATCAAGAAGTTCGATCTCAAGACCGGGGATACCATTTCCGGGCAGGTGCGTCCGCCGAAGGACAATGAACGCTATTTCGCGCTGTTGAAGGTGGAGTCGGTCAACTACAACGATCCCGAGGTTGCGAAAAAAGTCACACTCTTCGACAACCTGACTCCCCTGTATCCCGAGGATCTCCTCAATCTCGAGCACAGCTCAAAGAACATGACCACCCGGTTGATCAATCTGCTCAGTCCGATCGGCAAGGGGCAGCGCGGCCTGATCGTGTCTCCCCCGAGGGCCGGCAAAACGATGATCCTGCAGAAGATCGCCAACGCCATCTCCACCAACCATCCCGAGGTTCACCTGATCGTTCTGCTGATCGATGAGCGGCCCGAGGAAGTGACGGACATGGCGCGGTCGGTGGATGGCGAAGTGCTCAGTTCCACCTTCGACGAGCCAGCCGAGCGTCACGTGCAGGTGGCCAACATGGTGCTGGCCAAGTCGAGGCGTCTGGTTGAAAACGGTCTGGATGTGGTGATCCTGCTGGATTCCATCACCCGACTGGCCCGGGCCCACAATGCCGTGGTGCCGCATTCAGGGAAGATCCTCTCCGGCGGCGTCGATTCGAACGCCCTGCAGAAGCCCAAGCGCTTCTTCGGTGCGGCGCGGAACATCGAGGACGGCGGGTCGCTGACGATCATCGCCACGGCCCTGATCGAGACCGGCAGCCGCATGGACGAGGTGATTTTCGAGGAGTTCAAGGGCACCGGCAACATGGAGCTGGTCCTGGACCGCAAGATTGCCGACCGCAGGGTGTATCCCGCCATCGATATCTTCAAATCCGGCACTCGCAAGGAGGATCTGCTCATCGAGCCCAAGGATCTGGCCAAAATATGGGTCCTGCGCAAATATCTGAGCGATTACAATCCGATCGAGGCCATGGAATTTTTGATCGACAAGCTGAGCAAGACCAAGGACAACGAGCAGTTCCTGGGCGCCATGAACGCCTGACAGAGGCCTGGACAAGGTGAGAATCGGGAAAATTTTCTTGCCATTGGTCCTCTTCCATACTTCTTTTCGGCCTCAACCGGACTTTAGATGTCGGACAAACAGTTCCGGCAATTATTGCAGAAATAGAGGCTGTGAGGACAATGAAGAAGAAAATTCATCCGAAATACGTGGATTGCACCATCACCTGCCTGTGCGGCAACGTGATCCAGACCCGTTCGACCAAGGACAAGCTCAGCGTCGAAATCTGCTCCAACTGCCATCCCTTCTTCACGGGACAGCAGAAGATCGTCGATACCGCCGGCCGCGTCGAGCGTTTCCGCAAGCGTTACGGAGAAGGCAACTACGGCAAGAAATAGGAGCTGCCCGGGTAGAACGGGCCCAGCCTGGCGGGCTGGATGTTCCGAAAATGTCCTGAAAAAGTCCCAATTGGGCGCCGGGTTGATGTCCCGGCGCCCTTTTTTGGTTATCCTGTAGCCGGTCAGCTGGTGGATAGGACAACCAGGTAAAGGAAACACCTTCGAAAGAGACGTCATGAGCGAATCTGCAGCAGAAGAAACCAGGAATGTTGACGAGGCCCGGCAGATGGACCTGGCCGTCGGCGGGCAGGCCCTCATCGAGGGCGTGATGATGCGCAGCCCGGCCTACATGGCCATGGCCGTGCGTACGCCCGACAAGCGCATCGTGATCCGCAAGAAGACCTTCAAGAGCGTCATGCGGAAGCTGCCGTTCCTGAACATTCCGGTGTTGCGCGGGGGCATCCATCTGATCGAGAGCATGGGATTGGGCATCAACGCCCTGATGTTCTCGGCCGATCAGGCGATCAGCGAGGATCGCGTCGACCAGAAGAAGAGTTCATTCTGGGATACGGTTCTCATGTGGGGCACGGTGGCCTTTTCCTTCGTACTGAGCATGGGGTTGTTTTTCTACCTGCCCATCATCCTGACCGACCTGGTGGTTGCCGAAGGCGAGGGCAGCGTGGTGTGGAACATGGTGGACGGGTTCTTCTGGGTGTTCATGTTCATTCTGTACCTGTGGGCCGTGAGCAAGCTGCCGGACATGGCGAGGGTTTTCGAGTACCACGGCGCGGAGCACAAGAGCATCCACGCCTTCGAAAACGGACGCTCCCTGGACGCCGACGGCGCCCGCCCCTTCACCACCCTGCATCCACGGTGCGGCACCAGCTTCCTGTTTTTCGTCATGCTGATCTCGATCGTGGTGTTTTCCTTCCTGGGCAGGCCCGAATCCATCGCCGACAGGCTGGAGCGACTGGCCTTCGTGCCCTTGATCGGCGGGTTGGCCTACGAGGCCATCAAGCTGTCGGGGAAATACGCCAAATCGTGGCTGATCAAGCCGTTCATCTGGCCCGGCCTGATGATGCAGAAGATCACCACCAGCGAGCCTGACGACGAGCAACTGACCGTGGGCATGGCGGCCCTGCGGGCGGTGTTGACGCCGGAAGCCGACGACTTCAAGGAACGGACGTATTTCGATATGCCCAGCGAATCCCCGGCCGAAGAAGAAGGAGCGACGGCTTGAAAGCCAACGTCCTGACCCTGCGCGACAAGTATGCCCAGCTGGGAGAAAAGCTGTCCGACCCGGCCGCGCTCAATGATCAGACCGAGTACCGGATACTGACCCGCGAGCATTCCCGCGTGCGCAAACAGCTCGAGATCGGGGAAAAATGGCTGGAGCTCACGGAGCAGGTCGTCGACAACCGGGAACTGCTGAAGTCCGAGAGCGATCCCGACATGGTGGAGATGATCAACGACGAGCTTAAAACACTCGAACCCGCCCTCGAACAAGCGGCTGAAGCCCTGGAAACCGCATTGCTTCCTCACGATCCCAACGACGATCGCGATGCCATCCTGGAGGTGCGCGCCGGCACCGGCGGGGACGAGGCCGCCCTGTTCGCCGAGGAAATTTCCCGCATGTACCTGCGTTACGCCGAGAAGCAGGGCTGGAAGACCGAGATGATCGACGCCACCGAAGGAACGTCCGGCGGATTCAAGGAAATCATCTACGCCGTGCGCGGCGAAGGCGCCTTCGGCATGCTGCGCTGGGAAAGCGGCGTGCACCGCGTTCAGCGCGTTCCGGCCACCGAAAGCCAGGGACGCATCCACACCTCGGCCGTGACCGTGGCCGTGTTGCCCGAGGCCGAAGAAGTCGACATCGACATCAAACCTGAGGACCTGCGCATCGACGTGTACCGCGCCCAGGGTCCCGGCGGCCAGTCGGTCAACACCACCGACAGCGCCGTGCGCATCACCCACGTCCCGACCGGAGTGGTGGTGCAGTGCCAGGATGAAAAATCCCAGCACAAGAACAAGGCCAAGGCCATGAACGTGCTGCGTTCGCGACTGCTGGAGAAGGCGATCATGGAGCAGGAGGCGGAAATTGCCGCCGAACGCAAGAGCCAGGTCGGCACCGGGGACCGCAGCGCCAAGATCCGCACCTACAACTTTCCGCAGAGCCGGGTCACCGATCACCGCATCGGGTTGACCCTGCACAGCCTGGATGCCATCATGACCGGCGACCTGGACGATGTGGTGAACGCCATCCTGGCCTACAGGCGGGAAGAGGCCCTGGCCGCCACCCGAAGCGATTGACGAT
This sequence comes from Candidatus Krumholzibacteriia bacterium, assembly GCA_030643455.1. Taxonomy (GTDB): domain Bacteria; phylum Krumholzibacteriota; class Krumholzibacteriia; order LZORAL124-64-63; family LZORAL124-64-63; genus JAGLCY01. Next base: position 13,962 of record DAOWLV010000016.1, read on the forward strand.
CCGCCGGCAGGACAGGCAATGAACAGCCCAAGCTCCTACAAGACCATCCGGGAACTGATCCAGGTGACCAGCGAGTACCTGGAGAGCAAGGACGTGGAATCCGCCAAGCTGAACGCCGAGCGGCTGCTCGCCGACGCGCTGGGCCTGTCGCGCATCGAACTCTTCTTCCAGCATGACCGTCCCGTCCTGGGTGACGAACTGGATCATTATCGCGACCTGGTGCGCCGGCGCGCCCAGGGAGAACCCCTGCAGCAGATTCTGGGCGAGACCGAGTTCTATTCAAGGGTGTTCAAGGTCGAGCCGGGAGTTTTCATTCCGCGGCCCGAGACCGAACGACTGGTAGAGGAAGCGGTCGCCCTTCTGGCCCCGCCGGACAGGCGGTTGCTGGCTCCAGTGGCCGTGGAAATCGGCTGTGGCACGGGAATCATCGGCATATGCCTGGCCCTGGACGTGCCCCGCCTGACGGTCTTCGCCACAGACGTCAATCCGGTCGCCATCCAGTTGACCAAACACAACGCCCACACCCTGGGCGTCGATCCCCGGGTTCATGTCCTGCCGGGCAACCGGTTCGACCCCTTGCCAACCCACCTGAAGGGCCAGGTCGACCTGGTGGTCAGCAATCCGCCATATATCCGCGCAGCGGACATCCCGCAACTGGCGGTCGAGGTTTCCGAACATGACCCGACCGAAGCCCTGGACGGCGGACAGGACGGCCTGGTGTTCTACCGCGCCCTGGCCTCGGGGCTGGGCGCCTGGCTGCGTCCGGGAGGTCACGTGGCGGTGGAAATCGGCGACGATCAGGGCCAGGATGTGGAAGACATCTTTTCCGCCTCGGGGCTGGAAGATATCCGGGTAATCAGGGATTATTCAGACAGGGACCGGGTGGTGACCGCCCGGTCCGGTACGTCGGAGGAAAACGGTGGATAAGTTCGTAATCGAAGGTCCGACCCCGCTGGAGGGGGAACTCAATGTCGGCGGCGCAAAAAATGCCGTCCTGCCCCTGATGGCTGCTGCCCTGCTGGCCCGCGGCGAGTCGGTGATCGACAATGTGCCCGACCTGCAGGACGTGCGTTTCTTCGCGACCATCCTGGAAGGTCTGGGGGCACGGTGCGAGTTCTCCAACCACCGCCTGGTCATTGACACCGCCGGTGTGGACAATCCTGAAGCGCCTTACGATCTGGTGCGCAAGATGCGGGCGAGTATCTACGTTCTGGGTCCGCTTCTGGGATCGCTGGGCGAAGCGAGGGTCTCCCTGCCGGGTGGGTGCGCGTGGGGGCCGCGGCCGGTGAACCTGCACATCGAAGGCATGACGGCCCTGGGCGCCGAGATCGAACTCGAGGAAGGCTACATCAGCGGCCGGGTCAACGGGCGGCTGACCGGAGGACGATTCCGTTTCGAACCCTCGTCGGTGGGCGGCACCTGCAACGTGCTGATGGCCGCCGTCCTGGCCGAGGGCGAGTCGATTCTGGAAAACTGCGCCATCGAACCGGAAGTGACCCAGCTGGTCGAAGCCCTGGTGAAGGCCGGGGCCCGGATCGAAGGCGTCGGCACCCCTACATTGCGCGTGACCGGAGTCGAGGCCATCGCGCCCCTGGCGCACCGGGTGATCGCCGACCGCATCGAAGCCGGCACGTTCCTGGCCGGCGTGGCCCTGGCTTCGGGCCGGGTAACCCTGGTCGGGATCGATCCCGAGCATCTGAGCCCGGTGACCTCGGTGCTGCTGGACATGGGCTGCGAAATCATTCCCGCTGGCGATAGCCTGACCATCGAAGCGACCGGTCGACCAAAACCGGTCGAGGTCGTCACCCGGCCGTATCCGGGTTTTCCGACCGACATGCAGGCCCAGGTCATGGCGGCCTGCTGCGTGGCCGAAGGCACCAGCTTCATCACCGAGACCATCTACACGGACCGTTTCACCCACGTGGCCGAACTGCAGCGTCTGGGGGCGGACATCCGCCTGGACGGCGCACGTGCCGCGGTCTTCGGCGTGGACCGACTGCAGGGTGCCCCGGTGATGGCCACGGACCTGCGCGCTTCCGCCGCCCTGGTGTTCGCCGGCTGCGCCGCATCGGGAACCACCACCGTCAACCGTGTCTACCACATCGATCGGGGTTATGAACGGATCGAGGAGCGCTTGGTGTTATTGGGGGCGAAGATCACCCGGGTACGGGATTAACCCCCGATCTCCCGTTCCGAATTTCGGCCCCCGAGCGACCCGCGGCATGCCTCCTGCATCTTCGCAGATGAATCTTTCCACAGCTCACCACCCTCCCGGTCAGGTCCGATGTCATGCCCCGCCTTCTGGAACGGGTTCGCCAAGCCATTCGGATACGGCATTACAGTCCCAAGACCGAAAAAGCGTATACCAACTGGATCCGCCGTTTCGTGATCTTCCACGACAAGCGGCATCCCGACGATCTGGGCGCCACGGAAGTGAGCGCCTTCCTGTCCGACCTGGCACTCACCCGCAAGGTGAGCGCATCGACCCAGAACCAGGCCCTTTGCGCCTTGATATTCCTGTACCGCGAAGTGCTGGAACGCGACCTGCCCTGGCTGGACGACATTGTCCGGGCCAAGCGTCCGGTGCGCGTTCCACTCGTGTTGACGGTGGACGAGGTGTCCGCCCTTCTCAATCACCTGCACGGGGTACATTGGCTGGTCGCATCGCTTCTCTACGGTTCGGGTCTGCGCCTGATGGAGGCCATGCGCCTGCGAATCCAGGATCTGGACCTGGAGCGAAGCGAGGTCACGGTCAAAACGGGAAAGGGTCAGAAAAGCCGCCGCACAATACTCCCGGTCGCTTTGCGCAGCCCGTTGATAAACCACCTGGACCGAGTCCGGCAGCAGCACCACGGGGATCTTCGCCAAGGAAGGGGCCACGTGGTCTTGCCAGGCGCCTTGGCCAGGAAATACCCCGGCGCCTCCAAGGAATGGGCCTGGCAGTGGGTATTCCCCGCGACCCGGACCTACAAGGACCGCAAAACCGGAGAGCA
>DAOWLV010000423.1 GCA_030643455.1 Candidatus Krumholzibacteriia bacterium
CCTCGCGGGCCTCCTGCATCTTCAGTTCGGTTTCCTGGTCGGCCAGGGCGTAGCCCGCGATGACCAGGCCAGCTGCAACAATGGTGATACCCACGATGGTCCGGGTTTTCATGACTGTTCCTTCCTTCGCTATCATATTTCCGAGCCTGTGGAAACGGTCCGCAGACGGTCGATGGTGTCTCGGTCCTGAAGGCCCTGGCGGATCCAGGCCATGTCGCGGGCGCAGTTGTCCCGCGAGAGGCCGACGATCTGGGCCAGCACCAGTTCCAGTTCATCCAGCAGGATTTTCATTTCGACGTCTTCGGCCACGGACGTGTCCATCAACAGACGGGTCTGCACCAGCATGCCGCCGGCCCAGGTCGGAACTTCGGACAGGTCGTCCTTGCCGCAGGAGCGCACCTTGAAATCGGTGAGCAGGAAATCGGCCCGGCTGAACAGGTCGCGCGCGGCCAGCCGGTAGATGTCCTTTTTGATTTCGGAGTCGGTGGTTTCAACCTGATGGACAGCCACAGGCACGGGGGTTGGAGCCGGCTGCTGCTCCGACATCCGGCCGATGAAGACGCCCAGCACCAGGATGGCGGCCATCCCGGCGGCAATCCGCAGGATGCGGAAGGCCGGACCGCGACGCGGCTTGAAGTCGGGCTGCACAACGCCCCGGCGGTCACTCCGTGCGGCGTCGATCCTTTCCCACATGCGGTCCCGAGGAACCTCGGGCGGCGGATTGTGCGTGCGTGCCATTTTTTCCAGATCTTTCGGAATCTTGTCGTCCATCATTCCATCTCCATGCTAAGCCCCGGACCATTCAGCGCGTCCCGCAGCTTCTGCCGGGCCCGAGAGAGCCGGGCCTTTATCGTGCCCACCGGAGCGTCCACCGCCGTGGCGATTTCCCGATGGGTGTAGCCTTCCATGTCGTGCATCACGAACACCAGTCGGTGGTTGTCGTCCAGGCTGCCGACTGCGCGATCGATGCTGCGTGCCAGGTCGGGGTCGGGTGCAGGCCCTGTTTGCGCCGCCCATTCCAGATCGTCCCGTACCGATTCCACGCTTTGCACCCTCTTGCGCTTGCGCAGCCCGGTCAGGATCACCGAAGTGGCGACCCGGTGCAGCCAGCCGGCGAAGGCAACTTCGCCGCGAAAGCCGGCCAGCCGGTCGAAAGCCCGGATGAAAGTGTCCTGGGTCAGATCCTCGGCCCAGGTGGCGTCTCCGGTCATCCGGTAGGCCAGACGGAACACGCGATCGACGTGCGTGTCGTAAAGCTGCCTTTCGGCAGCGGGGTCTCCGGCCAGGATCCGGCTGATCAGTTGTCGTTCTTCCAAGATTTTCTCCACGTGGATCGTCTGCAAACGTGTCGACAACCATAATGACACCGAAACGGGACGAAGGGTTGCATGACTCCGGGTTTTTTTGGATTTTTTTGATCGGGTTGGCCGGTAGTCCCCCCGGGGGGAACTTTTGGCCTTGTAACTCCTTTGTTTCCAGCAAAGCTTCCAGCGGATCCAGCATCAACGCGGCCCGGTCGTTCGGAACACAACCAACAAATAACTGGACAACAAAAGGATTTATTGCGATGTTTGTGGAGACAAAAACTTTTCACAACTGTTGAAAACAGCTGGTAATCACTCCTGATTCCTGGTTGAAAGGGGGCCGACGAATGTTGGCCGGAGAATCGCAGGTCAGTTCCAGTCTCGAAGATTATCTCGAGGCGATCTATCACATCGCCGAGGCCAAGGGCGCGGCCCGGGCCAAGGACCTGGTGATGCGCCTGGGCGTGCACAACTCCTCGGTGACCCAGGCCCTGCGCTCCCTTTCCGAGAAAAAACTGGTCAACTACGCTCCCTACGACGTGATCACGCTGACCGATTCGGGCAAATTCATTGCCCTGGACGTGGTCAAACGCCACGAGACCCTGTCAGAGTTCCTCAACAAGGTACTCGGATTGCCGGAAAACGAGGCGGACGAAGGCGCCTGCCGGATGGAACACGCCATCAATGTCCAGATCCTGGACCGGCTCGTGAAATTCGTGGAATATTTCGAGAGTTGCCCCGTGAACGACGTGATGTGGGATGAAGAAGAGGGCTTCTTCTGCGGCAAGAGCGACGCGGACAAGGACGGCCACTCCTGTGGCCGTGATGTCTGCGGCCACGACCTCGATGTTTCCCTGCCGGTCGAACTTACCGAACTGGGAAACGAGAAGGACAACAAGGCGGAAAAATGATCATGCCCTTGACCATGATAAGCGAGGGGAAGAAGGCCATTCTGCTGTCCATCGAGGGGGGCCGCCAGTTGCGGACCCGCCTGGCCGCCCTGGGCATGCTTCCGGGCGCCGAACTCGAAGTGATCCAGAACTCCGGCCACGGTCCCTTCGTGATCGCCGTCAAGGGGAGCCGGATCGTCATCGGCCGGGGCATGGCCGCTCGCATTGCGGTGGAATAGTGACCCGTACCCTCGACAAGACCATCACCGTCGCGGTGGCCGGTAATCCCAATTCCGGCAAGACCACCATCTTCAACAGCCTGACCGGAGCGAGGCAGCACGTGGGGAACTACCCCGGTGTGACCGTCGAATGGAAAAAGGGCACCTGCAAGCGCGGCGACGTGAGGCTCGACCTGGTCGACCTGCCTGGAACCTACAGCCTGACGGCCTTTTCCGAAGAAGAACTCGTGGCCCGCGACTACCTGCTGAACTCCGCCCCCGACGTGGTGGTGAACGTGGTGGATGCGGCCAATCTCGAGCGTAATCTCTTTTTGACCACCGAACTGCTGGAAATCGGACGGCCCCTGGTGATCGTCCTGAACATGACGGATGTGGCCCATGACATGGGCCTGCGGATCGACACCGCCCGTCTGGCTGAAAAACTCGGGGTGCCCGTGGTGCCGGCCATCGGCAACAGGGGCGTGGGCATGGACGATCTGGTCGATGCTGTCATGCAGGTGGCCATCAGCCAGGCTTCGCTGCCCGGTCCTGCGCGCGTGTGTGGGGAATCGGGACCTGGACCCACCACCCTGGCCTCCCTGGAGGCTCGCGGGGGGCCCTCCCATGTGCACTACGGTCCCCAGGTGGAAAAGGTCATCAGC
>DAOWLV010000207.1 GCA_030643455.1 Candidatus Krumholzibacteriia bacterium
CCCGGGCCGTCATGCCCAACGTGCCGATGGTCGGCGTGTTCGACACGGCCTTCCATCAGACCATGCCCGACCGCGCCTACATCTACCCCATCCCCTACAGCCTTTACGAGGACTACCAGATCCGGCGTTACGGTTTCCACGGCACCAGCCACCGCTACGTCACCCAGCGCGCCGCGCAGATTCTCGAGCGGGACGTTACCGACCTGAACCTCATCACCTGCCACCTGGGTAACGGGGCCTCGATGGCCGCGGTCCTGGGCGGCCGGTCCATCGACACCTCCATGGGCCTGACCCCCCTGGAAGGTTTGATGATGGGCACCCGCAGCGGGGACATCGATCCGGCCCTGGTGGGCCACCTTGCCCGGACCCTGGATTTGACACTGGCCGAGGTGGAAAAGATCCTGAACAAGGAAAGCGGCCTGGTCGGCATCAGCGGCATCAGCAGCGACCTGCGGGACGTCGAACGGGAATACGCCAACGGCAACGACCGGGCCCGCCTGGCCCTCGAGGTCTACGCCTACCACATCCGCAAGTACATCGGCTCCTATGCCGTGGCCCTCGGCCGGGTGGACGCCATCATCTTCACCGCCGGCATCGGAGAACACGCCTCCCTGATCCGGGAATGGTCCTGCCGGGGCCTGGAAGCCGTGGGAGCCATCCTCGATCCCTTCAAGAACGCCACCCGCCACGACGAGGCCATCATCAGCAAGATGAGTTCGCGCGTCAGGATCATGATCATTCCCACCAATGAGGAGCTCATGATTGCTCGTGACACTCGGGATCTGGTTCTGGTCTAGTTTCCTGGCATGGTTCCGCAGGCCCTGAAATGTCCTCAACCCTTCGGGCCTGCGGATTATTCAGGGCCTGCGGAACCATGCCAGGAAACTAGACCAGAACGAGACCCAGGTTGTCATTCAGTAGGAGGTATAAGGCGGAAGACCGATTGGATTTGATTTACACCGATTACTTCCTGGTTGTGGTTGATGGCCAGGACGAACCAATAGTGGAGGCCTGGGGTGACCAGGGAATCGGGCAGCTCGATGTAATTTGTGTCGGTTGGAGGGAGGATGCCCCGGTCGAAACGGACTTCATAGGAGGTGGCGCCGGGGACTGCGAACCATTCCAGGGTTCGGGGAAACAGATAGCCTCCGGCCGTGGGTTGGCCACTGGGGTTCGATTTCGTGCAGAACGATCAGGTCGCCCGCGTCGATGGCCTGGCCCGGCTCGATCTCCAGGGGAACGTTGCCCTCCTGGTCAGGAAAAAACGCACCGTCCGCCAGGGGGAACCCGGGTTGCAGACGATAGGTGCCTGCCGGCAGCCCGTCGATGGTGTAACGGCCGTCCTGGTCGGTGACCTCGGCCCAACCCGTCAGGCCCGGCCCGGCCTTTTCATGTTCGGGTACATCCACCACTCCCAATCCCACCACGAGGTTCGTGACCGGGAGCCCGTCCCGCATCATCCGGCCGCTGATCGAACCGCTGTCACCGCTGTCGAGGGGCGTCATGGGGATCGTGACGCCGCTGATGTCCACGTTGTCACTTCCGTGGGGTGGATCATAGCTCCAGATCACCGGACGGTATCCCTGGCGGGTCAATCGCAACGGGTTGATCTGGATAAGGTTGCCGGTGTCTGGGTCCGGACCGAAGGGGATCTGGGAAACCGAGAACTTTCCGTCGCCCGCGGTGACGTCATCGCTGGCGGAGGTGTTTCCCTGGTACCCCGACAGGTAGGGAGAAAGGCTGATGAATACCTGGTCGAGAGGGTCGCCCGACAACGCGTCGACAATTTGACCGGCGATGCGGGGCAGGCTGTCGGGCGCCACCTTGCGGACCTGGACTACCACCACTGTGACCGGTGGACTCGGAGACGACTTCATTGAATGGGGCACCAAGGGCCCGGTCAAGACTCCCGGTCCCTCGGAAAATCGTTTCCCCTTGTTGAAGTACCAATAATCAGGCAAGGAGTGCACAACGTAGTCCACTCCGCAAAAAACCAGGAGTCGATGGCCATTCGAGGGATCAATGTCGAAGCGGCAATACCCGTCATCCCCGGACACCACAGGACCGGCCACCGGAACGTTGGACCGGTAATCCATCAGCACGACCTTGATGCCGGCCACCGGCCGTCCATCAGCTTCGTCCAGAACCTGGACCTGGTCGGGCACAACGACGATTTTTCTTTCATCGTCATCACTGCAGCCGGCCAGCATGGCCAACCCGCAACAGGCAGCGACCAGAAGAAATAGTCGAACCGGAACATTGGGTTTCATGGGTGTCATCCTATTCTTCGTTTGCAGTTGATTTAAATATATGGGGGCGGCGACTCCAAGTCACCGCCCCTCTCCCCTTCACGCGTTGTTTCGCCCCCACCTCGCGCCTCAATAGGCCGCATAAATCACCTTGCGGTTGAAGTGGAACGATCCCCGCATGACGACCGCGCCGGTGGCGATCAGTTCGATGGTCCGGATACGTCCGCCGGGAGCATGGACGCAGACTTCGGCCGTGGTCGGCCGACCCAGGGAATGCCCCTGCTCTGTCACCACCGTGACGTGATCCGCCGTCGGTACCAACCGACGGTCCACGAGGTAGGCGACCGCCGCACCCAGAGACGTACCGCTGGCCAGATCCTCATCCGCCCCCACCCGGGGATGGAAAAACCGGCAGTGGAAGTCGGCCTCGCTGCTGTAGGTTTCAGGGCAGACGAGGGTGATCCCCCCGACGCCCCGGCGATCGGTCAACTCACCGATGGGTTCCATGTCCCGGAACACCCCGCGGATGGCGTTGCGATCATTGACCGGCACGATGATCTGGTCGAAACCACAGGACACCCGCTGGGGTCCGTGATCCCCGATGCGCAGGTATTCCGCTGGCAGGCCGAGAGCCGCGGCCACCTCCCCGGCGGGCACCGGCTCCCCGAACCGGGGTTCGGGCAACTCGAGAGTGATCCGTGTTCTGCCGTCCTGACTCGCCGTCAGGGTCACCGGCAGGATTCCCGCCCCGGTTTCCAGACGAACCTCCAGGCCCTGGGGATGAGGCTTGTAGAACCCCCGGTCAGCCATGGAGGCGAAGGCGGCGATGACCACGTGGCCGCTGAGAATGGCCTCACGCCGCTTGGTGAAGAAACGCAGCCGGATATCGGCCTCCGATGTTTCCGGGGGCAGGACAAATCCCGCCTCCATGGAGAGTTCATCGGTGATCTGGAGCATTTCCGCTTCGGTCAGACTGGCGGCGTTGGGAATGATGGCGGCGGGATTCCCCGTAAAAGGATGATCCGCGAACGCATCCACGATATGGAAGGGAATGATGGCCATGGCGTCCTCTTTCGCTGTGGCGCCGCCGAGGCAGACGCCGATCCGGACGGCCGGCAACGGGATTCTGGGCGGTCCCGGAGTACCGGGTTGGAAAACGAGGAACGATAGTGATCATGTTAACCACAAAGGGAGGGTGTCACAACTCGCTTGCCGTGGGGCCCGTGGGGAACTTTTATTCAGTACCGGGTTCAGAGCCTGGGTCATCCGACCAGTGAAAGGAAATCATGGGTCCTGCGATACTTGACCGTCCCCGTTCCCTCAGCCGAAGCGGTCTTGCTTCCGGCCTTTTTCTGGCCGTCCTTATCCTCGCTGTCCCGCTGAATGCCGCCTCCGAGCCCGTCGAGTCGGACCGGGCCGAACTGGCCGATGAGATCATTGACCTGATGCGGCAGGAGCGCCGGGACGAGGCCCTACCGTTGTGCCGGACCTACACCGACCGCTTTCCGGACGACCCGGTCATGCTCTACAACTTGGCCTGCCTGGAAAACATGACCGGACACGCCGAGGAAGCGGTCGACGCCTTCACCAGGGCTGTGGCTGCCGGATTCGACGATTTCTCGATGGCGTTCAGCGACCCCGACCTGGCAAGTCTGAAGAACCATCCCCACATGGTCGATCTATCCATAAAACACCAGGTCCGCCTGGGCCGGCTGGCCGCAGCTTTGGCCGAGACCCTTTCCTGGCAGGAAATCTCCGGACCCATTCCCTTGGCGGCCGGCCACACCGGCACTGCTACGTCCCCCCCCGAAATCCGCCTGACCTGGACACCGGTGGGTCTGGACATCGAACTTCACGCCACGGGGCCCTGGGCAGACCTGTTGGGACCGGACAATCTGGCACCCTGGAACGGGGGTCCCGGTCTGGTCTTCACCCTTGGGATCCCGGATTTGAACAACCAGCATTATTCGATTTCCAACTTTTTCCTGTTCGCCTTTGGCGTGGAAAAGGGCAATGCCTTGGGCGCCGTCTACCTGGCCAGCCAGGAACGCTGGCAGGCCCTGGCCGAACTCGTACCGAAGGTCAGGCAGGACGACGCGGAAAACCTGGAGCTCCGCGCCACGATTCCCTGGGCCAGCATCCTGCCCTACAACCCCCTGGTCGACGATCAGCTGGGCTTCAACGCAACTGTTCGGCTCACCGAATCCGGCGATCCGAAAATGGCCTCCCTGTTGCCGGACCCGGCCGCCTTCCGCCCCCGGTCAAAGCGGCGGCGTATTGTCCCGCTCGTATTCCAGACCTCGTCGGTGAGCGAAGAGGTGTTTGTCGGCATGGTTTCCAACACCATCAGTGGCGCCGAACCGGTCACCTTCGATCTGGTCGCGGTTTCCCGGGAAAAAGGAACCGGCCGGCTGACCATTGATTTCCTCGGCGGACCCGAACAGTCCCTGCTCCCGGACGGACAGGTGACCGAAACGCTCAACCTTGACAAGGGCCTCAACTGGTTGACCCGGCAGGCGGATTTCACCGGCCTGAAGACTGGCGCCTACGTGATCAAGACCGAACTTACCTTTCCCTCCGGGCGATCTCTTACCTGGGGTTCTTCCGTTTTGCAGCTGGCGCCCGACTGGCGGCAGGAAGCCCTGGTCAGGATAGACCTGCTCGATGCGCTGGAAAGGCCCACCGCCCTGTATTATTTCGAATCCATCGACCAGGCTGTGGCCGCCCATTCTCCTCGGCGTGGACCCGGGACCATCGCCGCCACCATCGATGAACTCGCCCGGTTGCTTGACAACGCCGACAAGGAAGGATCGATTTTCCCTGACAGGGGATCATTCCTGGCTGTCTACCCCGGCCCGGCAGGCGACACCAGGGTGTGCCACCTCTATTTGCCGTCAGGATGGAAAATCGCCGCCAAGCTGAACCCCGTTCTCACGCTCACGACCGCCACCGACATGGCCGGCGTCATTGCCGGCCGCATGGGCCAGAACTATGAACAAGGAGGTAGGACGCCGACCCTCAAGGCAGGACCCGACGAGGGGTTCCCGGTTTTCCTGGTGCCCCGTCTTGGCCCGGTGGCCAACCGTCGGCCTGGCGAGGCGCCTGCCGACATGCAGGCAGAAGCCGAAGCCTGCCTCATCTGGGCCCAAAAAACTTTCCAGGCATCCACCGTTTCGGTGGCGGGCGTCGACCAGGGCGCCGGAACCGCCCTGTTGCTCGCAAAAAACCAACCTGACGCCATGAAAGCGATGATCATCTTTGCAGGGAAGAGTCTCGAGCCCTGGCCCCAGGCCGACCCTGACTACATCAAGCGGCAGTTGGACGGCTTCCCCGGGAAACTTCCCGTTACCTGGTTGGATTTCATCCACGAAACCGAGATCGCCGGCCAGGGCCCACTGATCCTGGATGCCTTGAGGGAACTGGGGAGTAATATTCTGGAGGTCCAGGAGGTTCGGGGCGGATTGAATTTTACACAGGTCGCCGACCGGACCGTACTTTGGGCGGAAGACCTGCGCTGATTTTTCAGGTTGTGGCTTTGAAATTGTGTCTTGTTTTTGGGCTTGTTCCGGGGCGGCTTGAGTTTGATGAACACACATTATCGTTTAGATGGTGATTTTGTAAATACCTGAATTTATTTGGGTTTATTGCGATTATTTCTGGCTTTTTTCGTTATTTTTTCGTATATTGGGGTTGCCTCCCAAGACCTTTGAAAATGGAGGAACTCCATGTCTGCTATTTCCTATATTCCCGATCAACCCGCCTCTACGGTCCACGCCTCGCTCCAGCGTTCATTGGTCGTGATGGATGATGCCCACCAGTGCTCGATGTTGTGGTTCGGCGAGGTCATGACCCGCAGTTTGTTCCGCGACCTGGGTCACTCCTCCATCAACCAGTACGCCATTCAGGAACTTGGTTTTTCCAAGTCGCGGGCCGACGATTTCATCCGGCTTGCACGGCAGTTGGACAAACTGCCCGCGGTTCGCGAGGCGGTGGTCAGTGGGGAACTCGG
>DAOWLV010000266.1 GCA_030643455.1 Candidatus Krumholzibacteriia bacterium
ACCGAGGCCCGCCTGACGAAGTTCGCCACCGAGATCATGCACGATCTCGACAAAGACACCGTCGACTTCGTGCCCAATTACGACGGCTCGCGCATGATGCCCTCGGTCATGCCCTCGAAGGTGCCCAACCTTCTGGTCAACGGGGCCGACGGCATCGCGGTCGGCATGGCCACCAAGATCCCGCCGCATAACATGGGAGAGGTTTGCGACGGCCTGATCGCCCTGCTGGACAATCCGGAAATGGAACCGCTGGACATGCTGGATCACGTGGCGGGACCGGATTTTCCCACCGGCGGCATCATCCACGGCCGGCGCGGAATTTACGACTACGTGACCACCGGCCGCGGCCGTGTGGTGGTACGGGCCCGGACCGAAACCGAAATCCAGGACAACGGCCGGGCCACGATCATCGTCAGCGAACTGCCCTACCAGGTGAACAAGTCCTCGCTGATCGAGAAGATAGCGAACCTGGTGCGCGGCGGGGTCATCGAGGGCATCAGTGATCTGCGCGACGAGAGCGACCGCGAAGGCATGCGCATCGTGATCGTGCTGAAGAAGGACGCCTTCCCCCAGGTGATTCTCAACAAGCTGTATTCCCACACCATGATGCAGACGACCTTTGGTGTCATCAACCTGGCCCTGGTTAACAACCAGCCCAGGGTGTTGAACATGAAGGAAACGATGCAGGAATTCCTGGCTTTCCGCGTGGAAGTGGTCATCCGGCGCACCAGATATGAACTGCGCAAGGCCCAGGAAAGGGCCCACATTCTCGAGGGTTACCGCATCGCCCTGGACAACATCGACGAGATCGTCGAACTGATCAAGACCAGCGAATCCCCCGATACGGCCCGCGAAGGCCTGATGAGCCGGTTCGGACTTTCGGAAGTGCAATCCCAGGCCATTCTGGACATGCGTCTGGCCCGCCTGACCGGCCTTGAGCGGCAGAAGATAGAGGATGAATACCTCGCCCTGATCGAGCGCATTACCGAGCTGAAATCCATTCTGGACAGCAAGGAACTGGTGATACAGATCATCCGCGACGAGGTGGAACAGGTGCGCGCAGCCTATGGCGACGATCGTCGCACCACCATCGTCGAGGACGAGGGCGAGATCGACATCGAGGACCTGATTGCCGATGAGCCCATGGTCGTGACGATCAGCAACCTGGGTTACGCCAAGCGAATCCCCCTGGATACCTACCGCCAGCAGGGGCGCGGCGGCAAGGGCATCACCGCCATGGGCACCAAGGACGAGGATTTTGTCGACAACCTGTTTGTGGCCTCGACGCACCAGTACCTGCTGGTGATCACCCAGAAAGGCCAGCTCTACTGGCTCAAGGTCCACCGCATTCCCAAGGCCGGGCGCGCTTCCAAAGGGCAGCCCATCGTCAACCTGATCCAGATCCAGCCCGGTGACAAGGTTCACGCCGTGGTGCCGGTGCGCGAGTTCAGCGCCGACAGCTATCTGGCCTTTGCCACCAACCTGGGTGTCGTCAAGCGAACCCCGCTACAGGATTTCTCCCGGCCACGGCAGGCCGGCATCCGAGCGATCAAGCTGATCGAGGGCGAACACCTGGTGGCCGTGAGGGAGACCGACGGCAACAGTGACATCATCTTCGCCAGCAGCAGCGGCCTGGCCATCCGTTTCCACGAGACCGACGTCCGCTCGATGGGGCGCACCGCCCGCGGTGTCCGCGGGATCGTCCTGCGCGGAGATGAACAGGTGGTCGGGATGGTCGTGGTCAACCCCGGCGACGAGGATGTTACCCTCCTTGCGATCACCAGGAACGGCTACGGAAAACGGACGCCCCTGGAGGATTACCGTGTTCAGAGACGCGGCGGCAAGGGCTTGATCACCATCAAGTGCAGCGACCGCAACGGCCCCCTGCTCGCCATCCGGGACGTGTACCCCGGCGAGGAGTTGATGGTGATCACCCGCAACGGCATCATGATCCGCATCGCCCTGGATTCGGTCAGCAAGCAGAGCCGTAATACGCAGGGCGTGAGGATCATCAACCTGAAGAAGGACGACCTGGTCGGATCGATCGCCAAGATCTCACTGGAAGCGGTGGCTGATCTGGACAACGGGGACAACGACAACAACGACAACAACGACAACAACAACGACAACGACGACAACAACAACGACACCGAACCGGACGCCCAGGACTGAACCATCCGTTCCCGTTGACGGCTCTCCGCCCCCCGGGGCGGGAATCCTGGTCTTTATAAGGATATCTTGAAAAGATTAACTAACAGGCAGACAACAGGTTGCTCCTTTTTTGGGAACTCGTGTCTTTCCGGGTTGATTCCGGTTGGAAAAAAAACCTAGAATCAATCCATGCCCAGCATCTGGAACAAATTACCCAACTGCCTCGGAATACCGCCCAGAGCCCGGGCGGTCTTTCGTCCTTTGGCTGTGTTATTCCTGTTGGTCCCGGTTCTCGGTCAAGTCACACCCCTGATGGCGGCCGACAAGCGCGTGAACGAACCCATCCACCGGTTCCATTTCCCGGCCGGTTTATCGGGTCAGGTCGATCCTGCCGGCGGGATGGTTTTCCTTTCTGATGCTTCACAGACACCACTTCTGCGGACGAAATTGATTTCCTTGACCGATCCCCGTCGCCGTCGTGGCACCGACACCTTCTACACCGTTGTGGTGGATGGAGCCGAGAGCGGCCAACGAGGTTTTTCCACCCTGGCCGACGACGACCAGGACGGAAGAACCGATGAGGATCCCCTCGATGGAATCGATAACGATCAGGACGGAAAAATCGACGAGGATTATGCCGCCATCAGCGACGCCATGGTGGCCATCCACCTGAGTGAACCCAGGAACGAACGTCGCGGCCTGCACCTGGAATACTATCACTGGTCAACCCCCCGGCTGAACTCGGCCGTATTTCTCAACGCCGGCGGAGGACAGGGATCCGCGAGCCAGGGAACCTATCGCATCAATTCATCCGGTCCCCAGTGGCAGGAAGCCAGGATCAAATCCCTGCGCCACACCGTCATCGGTCGTCCCGACCAGAAGGACGCGGTGGCCTTTGTCTGTCAGGTTAGCCTGGATGATTCGTCCTTTTATCAGGAGCCATGCAGCAGACCGGGCTCGGGTCTGTGGTTGGGCGTCATGATCCTGGACGAGGATCTGCCGGCCCGCTTCGTGGTGGAACAGAACCAGCTCGACCTGGCCCTGGGAGACAACCCGGTTCCCCTGGTGATCTGCGCCGCCGATTCCTGGATGCAGCTGAATCGGATCCTGGGGGAAGCCCGGAGCGTTTACGAGGGAGTGATCGATCCCGTCGACAACCGCCGGGTCCGCTGGATCGTTCCTCCTTCCTGTTCCTTGTGCCGGTCGTCGGGAATTCCCGGGTTTGATCTGGATACCGATATCGACGGTGGTCTGATACTCACAGCCGACATTGCTCCCGGGCAGTGCGGGCTGCTGGATCCGGACCTTTTCCAGGTGGGGACCCATCTGCTGGGGATCCCCCGCAAGATACGCTGGTTGCCGACCGACGGAGAGGAATCCACCGTTACCTGGACCTGCTTGACGACCGATCACCTGCAGGATGGTTCCCAGGCCGCCGGAAATTTCTTCTCCGCCTTTTCCGACTTGCAGGGTCATCAAGCCGAGGGCCGTCTCGAGTTCATCTTCGCTCCGCTGTCGGGCGTCCTGGAAAACGGCACGGACCGGGACCTGGAGGCAGCGACCGAAGTGCTGGGCCGCTTCCTCGACGGACGTTCCCTGCGGTCCTCCCTGGCAACCGGAACCCCGGAAGAACTGGGAGTCGGTGAAGGCCTGGTTGCTTCGGCGGACCCCGCGCCCGAAACCGTGGAAGAAGCTGCCCGCCGCTTCGCCGAAGACCGGGCCAATATTCTCAAATCAGGGCAGAGCCACTTCAGCCTGTCTCCCGACCTTCTGGTGGGTTGGCCCAACCCCTTCAATGAAATCATCAGCATCCGTTTCACGGTTCCCCGCACCATGAATGAAGCCTTCATCTGGAAAAACGAGGAAGATCAGCCGACGGAAATCGATCTCGAAGGAGACGTACCCTGGTCGGGCGGACAGCCTGGTGTATCGGTCAAGATCTACAGCATCAACGGGCAGGAACTGGTGACCCTCTACTCGGGTACCCAGGGCGTGGGGGAGACCACGGTCCAGTGGAACGGCACCGATGCCTTCGGCAGAAAAGTGGCTTCGGGAACCTATTTTTGTAAGCTCCAGATGGACGACTGGAGCGTGACCCGCCGGTTGGTATTCATTCGTTAACTTCGGCTTTTTTTCGGGTTCCGCCGGGTGCACACCATCCCTCAATACCGTAAATCCATGGCGGATTTCCCCTTGGAAAACAACGAAAAAAGAACTCCAAAAATATTGACCCAATGTGCTTGTTTTACCGGCTATTTCCTCAGAATCGAGGATAGTTGGGAAAAAGTATCACTAAAAAAGACCATTTTGGCGCATGTAATCGAAATTAACGTAAATTATCCATTTTTTTTGATAGACAAGGCATATGGTGGCATCGTATTATTTATAACGTCAGAAGAGGAATTTTGAAGTTATGTCACACCTTTGCGCTGCCCAAAAAGCTTAATTGCTTGGGGGTATTAATTGTGGAAGAACGGCTTGAAGCACAACAGGAGTCCTGGACCAGTTTCGTGATTGAGTTTCCGACTTATCCGAAACAACTGGTGCATGGTCGGGAAGAGAGCCAGAAAATCCTGTTTCTCTGCCCCCAGACCGAGGCCAATCCCACGGAATTGTGCCTGGCCCTGTTTGGATCCCAGATCCTGATGCACAGGCTGCAAAAAGGGGAGTCGACGGATGCCCTGACCACAACCGGATTCGTTTTTGTCTACTCGGCCGAGACCACCAATGCGCTGCGGGGGGTCCTGGCCAGGTATCAACAAGCAACGAATGCACCGGTACTGGTTTCCCAGAAATCAAACGTGGTCAAGACTGCGCACTTCGTTACGGAGTTCCTGAACCGGGTGACTGCACCAGCCTTCGGGCAGGGCCGCGGTATCGGCAATGGCGCTCTCAATGGTGGCATTGGAGGCCAACTGGACTCCACCGTTACCCAGCTTCCCGGCAACGAAGAACTCTGGAATGAAGCTCTGCCGGAAATCGTCC
>DAOWLV010000263.1 GCA_030643455.1 Candidatus Krumholzibacteriia bacterium
GGGAATAGAAATGAAAAATTCGTACAACTTTTTGCTGCTGACTTTCTGTGTCCTGGTGACGGTTGTTCTGACCGCGGGCGTGGCCACGGCCGACATTGTCACGTTCACAGCCGATCTTTCGGGAGCCAACGAAGTACCTCCCAATGCCTCGACGGCCACCGGGGTAGCAATTCTAACGTTGGACACCGATGCAGGGCTTTTCGGTATCCCGCTCTATATAGAGTTTTCGGGATTGTCCAGCGCCCAGACGGGCGCCCACGTTCATAGTGGTGGAGCGGGGGCCAATGGGCCTGTCATCCACGGGCTTCCCTTGGGTAGCCCCTTGAACACCTCCTTGGACCTGGAGGGCCTGGTGGAAATAATAATGCTCAACAGTGGAAGCCTCTACGTGAATATCCACACGGAGGAATTCCCGGGAGGCGAAATCCGGGGCCAACTACTTATGACCGACACCGTTGCGACCGAAACCACTACCTGGGGGACGATCAAGACTCTCTATCGGTGACCATACAATACCTGAGCGCCTTGCATGGGGTCCGGCTGAACCGGACCCCGTTTTTTCATTCTCCGGGACTGCCCACTCGAGGGATGATTTTTCACGAGAACATTGAACTTTGTAACACGGTGTGATATAGAGAGAAACACGGAATCACTCCATCCTGCCTAAATCAACGAAACATATAAAAAGTCAAAAAAAGGATTGTTTTGCATAATGATATCGTCTATAATTACTGAAGTACCCGGAACCGGAGTCCGTACAATGACTTGCCTGGGGAAGGACCAATGAAAAACCGAACACATCAATCAGTGTTTCAACTGGTGGCCGCTTTTTGTCTTTTGGCGGCCCCGATGTCGGTTTTTGCCCAGGTTTCCGATGATTTCAGCCAATGGGAGATCGATCCGGCCACCTGGGTTTTTGTCGATCCGGCCGGTGATTGCAACACCGACACGCACGACGGTCTGCTGACCATCGGGATTCCCGCGGGCACGGAACACGATCTGCGTGGGACCTCCAACCGGGCTGCGCGTTTGATGCAGAACGTGACCGACGGCGATTTCGAGATCGAGGCCAAGTTCCAGTCCACACCGGTTGAGGATTTCCAGGTCCAGGGCCTGCTGGTGGCCACCGATCCCACCCATTTCCTCAGCCTCGACTTTCATAACGCCGGTCCGGATCTGAAGGTGTCCTGCGTCACCGTCACCGGCGGCATCACCAAGATCCAGGGTGAATTCTACATCACCCCTGGCCAGGCCCTCTGGCTGCGACTCAACCGCGTGGGAAACACCTGGCGCGGATTCCATTCCCTGGACGGGGAAACCTGGGTCGAGGCTTTCGGTTTCGACCACGTGATGACCGTCTCGAGCATGGGGGTGTTCGGCGGCAATGCGGGTCTGGCCTACGGGGATTCGGACCGAGAGATGGATGATCCGGCCGTCGACAAGAGGGTAGGTGGCCGGCCGGCCCCGGCCTTCGATGTGGTGGTGGACTATTTCTTCGACACCGCCAATCCCATCGATCCCGAGGACGGCAACATCCAGAACGGGACCCGCGTCACAGGCGACCCGCAGGCCCTTTATTACTTCAACAACGGGGCGGGCGAGGTCGTCTTCGACTACTCCCCGGTCTTGCCCAGACTCCACCTGGTCATCGCCGACACGAACAGTGTGGCCTGGTTGCCCGACGGGGGACTCGACCTGGTCACCGAAACCCTCATATCCTCGCCAGGTCCTGCCGCCAAGATTCGTGACGCCTGCGTGGCCAGCGATGAAATCACCATGGAGATTTGGGTCGATCCGGTGACCGCCATCCAGTCGGGGCCTGCCCGCATCTTCACCATGTCGGCCGATCCGAGCCACCGCAACGCCACGGTGGGGCACGGCCTGTGGGACGACCTTCCCTCCACGGTATTCGACGTCCGCCTGCGCACCACCGAAACCTCGGACAACGGCCAGCCCGCGACAACTTCACCGGCCGGTTCCCTGACCGGGGACCTGCAGCACGTGGTCTACACCCGCGATTCCGAAGGCCAGACGCGCATCTACATCGACGGCATTGAAGCCGTGGCCGGATCCGTCGACGGCGACCTGGACAACTGGGACTCCTCCTACCGGCTTGGCGTCGGCGGGGAAATGGACGGATCCCGTTTCTGGTTCGGGGAAATCCACCTGGCGGCAATCTACAGCCGGGCGCTCACCCCGGATGATGTCGAGATGAATTTCGGCGCTGGTCCCCATGGAGGCGCCCTGTCCGAATCCTCTCCGGTCATCACGCTTCAGGGGCTTGCCCCGGGCGAGGAATTCGTCTTCACTGACCCGGTAACCATCTCCGCCGTGGCCGGCGACGCCGACGGTGTGGTCACCGAAGTGGAATTTTTCGCGGGCGACGCGCTGCTTGCCACCGACACCACCTCACCCTTCACGTTCATCTGGACTTCTCCGGCAGTGGGCAGCCACCAGATCCGCGCGGTGGCCACCGACGATCAGGGCCTTCAGGGGACGTCAGAGGTCATCCCGATCCTGGTCACGGTTCCGGTCTCTTTCCGGTCGGCGTTGTTCATCTCCGATGATTTCCACGATGCGGATCTGGGCCAGCCCTGGACCGTGGACGATGGAACGGCGGGCGCCTCGGTGGGCCAAAGCGGCGGGCACGTGATCGTCGACTTGCCCCCGGTGAACCAGGATCCCTGGACAGCCGGCGCGCAGACCGTCTTTGCCCATCAACCCGAGGTGGACGGCGACATCGCCCTGGAGCTCAAGATCGCCACCATCGATTTCAGCGGCGACGCTTTCGGCGGACTTCGCCTCGAAGGCGCCGGCGGTGAAGTCGTGCAGCTTCTGGGCGAGCGCAACGGCGGCAACTGGATCGTGAGCTGGGGCACCTCCACAGGTGGGGCCTTCGGTAACCTGGGTTCGGCGGTCGCGACGGATGTCACCGACGGTCTGTGGCTGCAGGCCCGGCGTCAGGCAGGAACGTGGTCGTGTCTGTATTCGACCGATGGTTACACCTGGCTGCAGGCCGCGAACCTGACCCGGGCCATGACCCTGAACCGGTGTGGTTGGGTAGCCGGCGGCATCGATGGGGGTGGGGGCGCTCAGGCGGCCGCTTTCGATTACGCCTTCAACCTGGCCAGCCCGATATTCCCGGAGGATGGCGGCTCGGGGGGCGGGGACTACACGGGGCCGGTCATCGGCGACATCGATATTGAAACCTACCTGGATCACGCCGAGCTTTCCTGGCAGACCGATGAACCTGCTTTCTACCGGGTAGCCTACGGCCTGACCACGGGGTATGAAATGGGTCTGCTGCAAGGACCCACGTTCCTGACCGATCACCTGGTGGACATCACCGGACTCGATCCCGGCGGACACTATCAT
Organism: Candidatus Krumholzibacteriia bacterium; assembly: GCA_030643455.1. Taxonomy (GTDB): domain Bacteria; phylum Krumholzibacteriota; class Krumholzibacteriia; order LZORAL124-64-63; family LZORAL124-64-63; genus JAGLCY01. The sequence goes on from DAOWLV010000263.1 coordinate 3,376, forward strand.
TTCCAGGTCACCTGTGTGGATACTGCCGGGAATTTCTCCTCCACCGAAGACATGATGATTCACACGGACTACGAGGTCCTGCTTTCGGCGGGTCCCGGCGCGGGGGACGTCTACCGCGAAACCCGCAGAGCCATCTACCAGGGCGAGGATTGGCGCGTCACCGATCCGGATGCCCTGAACCCCGGCGCCCAGGACTTCTTGCCGAATCCCGTGTTGAGCCTCGAGGTGCCGGATCTGACCGGGGCGGTGCGGGCCGAGATGATCATCGATCGCTGGGGCGGTCATCCCGGCACGTCGAACAAGATGATTCGCCTGGGCGGCGCGTCGTGGCTGCATCTGCCGGAACTGGCGGCGATTCCCGCTTCGAATCCCGAGTGTTACGTGTACGAAGACAACCTGATGATCGAAATCCCCCTGGACCAGTTGCAAGCCGGGACCGTCACCCTGGAGGGCACGGCCGGCCCGCAGACCTGCTACAATTTCGACTGGGGGCAGTGGGGTTGGTACGGCGTGGTGATGCGGGTCTATTACGATGATTCGGTGGCCCATCCGACCGGTGGCATCATGAGTCCCGCGGCAGGCGACACGATCATCGACGCGGTCGACATCTCCGTCGACGCGGTCGCGGCAGGGCTGGTTGAAGAGGTCCAGGTCCTGGCCTATTACGAAGGCCACGACACGGACGGCGACGGTGTGTTCACCGACTGGCACCGCGAATACTACAGGCCCAGGAACGCGACAACGATCTCCATCGGCGGCATTGTGGGCACGATGACCGCCGCGCCCTTCGACGTGAACTGGGATGTGGACTGGATCCCGGACCAGCAGCCGGGTTCGGTGAAACTGCAAGCCAGGATCCTGGACGATTCCGGCATGTGGTACGTCACCGACTTCGTCGAAGACCTGTCGCTCCGGCACACAGACGGCCTGGTGAAGATGTACGCCATGGACAGCTTGCCCACTTCGTTCTGGGTGCGTGACGGGCACTCCCAGTCGGCTGAATTCACCATTCCACCGGCGGACGATCTGGCCACCGCCACCAGTGCGCAAATGATGGTCAGCACCTGGAACGGCTCCGACACCGGACGGATCGACATCAACGGCCTGTGGGATGTGACCGGTTTCGGATCCAGCCATCACTATTCGCTGGATGTGTTCTCGTTGCCGGTTTCCGCCCTGATCCAGGACATCAACACGGTCACCGTCTCGGCCACCACGATCCACCATGGCATGGAAGTGCTCTGGCCGGGGCCGATGTTTTTCGTGCGGTTCGGATCGGTCGCGGCTTCTTCTTCTCCGATTGCCGCGACAGGTGATGTCGACGGGAATGGAACGGTGGATCTGAACGATGCCCGGCTGGTGCTCAAGAACTGCGTGGGTGCCACCAGGCTTTCGCCGGCTCAAGCAGCGCGCGGCGACCTGTCGGGTGACGGCGCGCTCGATCCCTGGGATGCGGCGTTGATCAGCGGAGCCGCACCGGGGAAAACGGACGCCATCGAGGATGCAATCACGACCGTTACCTGGGGTGAGGCCAAGGGCCAGTACGGTCGCCTGACCCTGCCGCTGGAAGCTTCCGGCGGACCTGTGCGCTCATTGTGGCTCGAAGTAACGGCGCCCGGCATCGGGGACCTGGTCGAGACCGTCACCTCGGACCTGGCCGAAGAGGGTCTGTTCCAGTGGAAGGCGTCCGGCGACAAGCTTCGGGTCGCCTTTGCGGGGTCCACCCCGATCGAACTTTCAGACCTTCTGCTCGAGATCGTGATGAACACCTCAGGCGGGAAA
>DAOWLV010000287.1 GCA_030643455.1 Candidatus Krumholzibacteriia bacterium
GGCGGGGCAACGCTTCGATATCGCGCAGATAAAGGGTACCGCCTTCGGCCTGGGAGACCAGTCCCGGCAGGGACTCGATACCCGAACTCGCGGTGGCGGTCTGCCCGAAAAGTTCCCGGGCCAGGATCTCCGGGGACGCTGAAGCGCAACTCACGCTGACGAAAGGCATCGCTCCGCGGGGGCTGTTTTCGTGGGTACGCCGGGCGAGCAGGTGTTTGCCCGTGCCCCTTTCTCCGCGGATGAGGATGGGGCTGTCGTACCGGGCGAATCCGTCGCACCGCCGGACAACGTGCTGCATGGAAGCGGACACGGCGACGATCCGGGTGGCCGGAGCACGGCGAGCCGAGAAAGCAGCCGGCCGGACCGGTCGTTCCTGACCCAGCAGGCGACGCCGGGCCAGACCGCTGACCATTTCCGTGGTTTCCTCGCGCAGATGGGGAATTTCCAGTTCCTGATTCAACTGCTGGGCGATCAGGGCCTGGTTCCAGGCTTCTTCGAGCAACCGCCCGGAGCGGGTGCCCGCGTTGCCGGAAACGAAATGGCCCGAATCGATCTGGCGCACCAGCACCTGGGCGTACCGATGACAGGCGATCATGGTCTCGTAACGGGCGGCCACGGCGCGCAGATCCACCAGGGCATTTTCCAGCAATTCGCCGGAGGCCTTCCAGCGCCCGAGGTTGGCCGTGTTCACACCCAGGCACCGCCGGGTGACCGCGATCTCGAACCGGTCCCCGACAGCCTTGCACACTTCCAGAGCCTCGTTCAGGATCTGGTGGGCTTCCTCGTGACGACCTTCGTGGTCCAGGCATTCGCCTTCACGTCGCAACAGTTCGCCCACGAGATCCCCGCGGGGAGCCAGGGGACGAGCCAGCGCCATGGCGCGATCGTAATAGGTCCGCGCCTCGCTGAAGTGACCCTCGTCGCGGAAGATGTCACCGAGAAATTCGAGGGCCAGGATCTGTTCCCGGGCCAATCCGTGATCTTCAGCAAGGGCGAAGGCCTTCAGCAGGGCCGTCCGGGCGGTCATGAATTCTCCCAGCATTCGCAGCACGTTGCCCAGAGCGATCTGGGCCCGGCAGGTCATGTCCGGGTGGGCTGTCACTTCGCCCAGTTCCTTTTCCAGAAGTTCGATGGCCAGACTGTAATCGCCCTGCTTGTAACAGACGATGGCCAGGTTCTGGTAGTTCTGGGCCATGCGCAGCCGGGCTCCGAGCTCGGTATTGATGTCCAGGCTCTTTTCGAACCAGCGGCGGGATTCGTCCAGGCGTCCCCGGGACAGCTGGGTCCAGCCCAGGAAGTTCGCCGCCACCGCGGCGCGGCCGGGAACATCCAGGACGGTGAATGCCGAACAGGCGAATTCCAGGTGGGCGACCGACTCGTTCAGCTTGCCCTGCCACCGCAGCGACGCGCCCAGGACCAGACGCAGTTCGGCGTGGTTCCGGTCGGCTGGATCGGTGACCTCATTCAGCAGTCCCTCGGCCGCGAGCTGCACTTCGGTGTACTTTTCTCCGCAGAGCATCCTGTTCAGGATGATCACCCGGGCGCCGGCATCTTCCAGGGGGATATGGCCGTTCCGGCTGGCGGTTTCCAGCCCCAGCTCGGCCTCGGCATGTAGCTTTTGTCCGATCAGGCACCAGGCCTTCAACAGGGCGGCTTCCCGGCGGCAGGAACCGCCGGCGGTGGCATCGGGCCCGGTCCACAGACCGGAAGAGCAGAACAGGGTTTCCAGCCGCGACAGTGCCTCGACCACCTTGCCCTGATGAAGAAGGCCGCGGGTTTCAGCCAGGATCGGCAATTCGGCGGCCGAGGCCACGTCGCCCAGACGGCGAGCCTCCGGACGATTCCGGGGATCATCCGACAGCAGACAGACCGGATACAGGTTCATGTTATTGCGCATGGTTCGACCCCCTTCCGGAGAAGGTGGGGAACCAGGGAGTAGCCCCGGTCACGAACCCGAAGCCGGATTCGGTTCGCGGGATGAGCAGGAATCGAAGAGTCGGGATCCCGGATGAGGCCCAGTTCGTGAACACCGGGACCAGGAGGTAGCCGTGGTCACCGACCACGATACCTTCATCGCAGGCGCCGGCCGACGAGTTTAATTCTTCGGCGGCCATAGGTTCGAGCACACCGTCGCCGGGATCACCCTCGGTAGCATTTGTCAGATTGTAGGGGGTGGCGGCCAGGGAGGATGTGATGAAAATCCCGGTGCAGAGAAGGGCCAAGGCCAAGACGGTTCCGAACCGGTAGATATGCCGAAACAGATGCTGAGCTAGTCCTCGCGTTACCATGTGTGCTCCTGGGAGGGGGAGCTGGCAGGCGGGCTTCCACCGGATGCCGGAAGCCGGGATTTCCGGTACTTCCGCCTGCTGGGTCCTGATGAACCGGGACAGGTCCTTCTGATCCGGTGGGGAAGATCCCGATGGGCGAGGGATCCCCCCAAAGCGAGATGGCGATTTGAGGCGAGGACCGTAGCACCCGTTTGATCAATCAGTCAAGAAATTTTTTTGTTTTGGATATCTATACTGACCAGTCGTTATTTTTTTAGGGGTTGTGGTACTTGATGGAATTGATCTTTGGTCTGAAATGTGTAACATCCCCGGTGTAACATTGGCATGGCGACCGAGTGGGAAGATTGTTCCAGGTCTGGGTGAACAGGTTGGCCCAGATCAAGATTCCCCGCTGGCGGTGGGGAAAAAAAGACCACGGTCCTCAGGATCAACCGGTTCTGCTCACCAAAGGGAAATTTTGCGGGAAGGGGTTATCCGGAGGAATCCACCTGAATAATTTATTCAGAAACGCCAGGCGGCGGGCCAAAGAGACCCGCCGCGCTCGATCAGAAACGGAATCTACATGTAGAAGTGGATGTTCAGCGACACACTTTGGCTTATCGAACTGACGTTGGTCAGATCGGAGAAATCTCCCAGGGGAATGTAGAGCAGATCGTAGGAAATCCCGATGCCCGCCCCGTCCGTGACCCGGAATTCGTAGCCGGCGCCCGTGCTCCACGACCAGGCGGTCTCGTTGAAGATCACCTGGTCCCGGGGATCGGGGTTCGAGCCCCAGACATCAGCGGTGCCGAAGCCTCCGCCACCTTTGATCCAGAATCCCTCACCACCGGGAAAGAAATATCCTTCGAGCATGAAGGCGTAGTTCTTGACGGTAAATTGGGTAAAGGAATAAAAGCTCCTTTTCCAACCGGTAAACCCGATCGAGGCGATGAAATAATCACTGGAAGCCCAACCGACCCGGAAGCCCCCGGTGAAAGAGTCAATGTTCCCTATATCCCGCGAAATACCGTCGCCCCCGGTGAAATCGACCGAGTTCCAGCCGTAACCCAAGGTCAGGCCGATCACGGTGCCGTCGCGGTCATGGCCACCCAGATCGAGAGCCGAAGCGGACGAAGCAAAAACAACAAGCAGGGCAGTGGCTAAAAAGGCGGTTCGAATCTGGATAAGGGTCATGGGAAACGACTCCTGGATCGGGAATTGAGGACCAACGAGCAACAGATTGATCAGGGAGGAATTTAATGGACTATTCCGCGATAGTCCACCATCGAATCAGGGCCGTGAATTTTGGCAAAACAATTTCACTCCAAACTGTCGATTTTTCAGGCGACATCCGTCTCCAGAGGCTATATTTCTCCCACTAAATCGCTGTCCTAACACGGATTTTTGAACAGGGTTTCGCGAATGAGGCGGCCATACCGGCCCCAATTCCGTCCCCGGCAACCTCTGGATGGTCCTCGTGAAAGGTTTCTTCAAGAACCCCGTTATCGCCTTCCTTTCCTCCACCAAACTCAGCGCCGGAATGCTGGCGATTGTCGCGATCGCCAGCGCCAAGGCGACCTTCATCGAAAGTGATTACGGCCGGGTCGCCGCCTACGATCTGATCTACGCCGCCCGCTGGTTCGAAGGCCTGTTGGGCCTGGTGACCATCAGCCTGGTCCTGCTGTTCTTCAAGCGATGGCCTTACAAGCCGAAGCAATACGGTTTCATGCTGGTGCACATTTCCATCGTGGTCATCCTGATCAGCTCCGGCATCACCCGCTACATGGGCTTCGAAGGCGTGATGCCCATCCGCGAGGGACAATCCAGCAACTATTACTACTCCGACAAATCGCACGTCCAGGCCACCCTCGATGGAGAAACCGATTCCTTCCCGGTACGGCTGTGGAAATCGGGCGAGAACAACAAGTGGAATAACGTCACCCTTGGCGGGGCGAAGTACAAACTGGGTGTGACCGAATACTGGGTGCACTTCGAAGAGGCCTACCAGGAGGGCCCCGGGGGGATACCGGCCCTGAAGTTCGGAGCCTCCCGCGACGGCGAAATCGTGTCCCATATGCTGCTCAAGGGCGGCAAGGACACCATCATGGGCATCGAGGCGACCTATCTTTCGGGTGAGTTCAGCGAAACCATGAGCGATTCGCCCTTCGGCGACCTCCGCCTGCATGTCGCCGGTACCACCTGCACGATCCCGGTCGAGCCCGCCAGCGACGAGGAATATTCCTGCGGCGGCTACAAGTTCCGGATCACCGAATTCCAGACCGACTTCAAGGTCGGGGGCGCGGCGAACTCCCATGGACCGCTGGTCAATCCCATGATCCGGGTGGTGATCACCGGGCCGGACGGCACCACCGGCGAGCGCATCCTTTTTGCCCTGCATCCGGATTTTTCCATGGGCCACGGCGGGGGCGAGGATGACTTCACCGACCTGGATCTGCTTTACCAGGTCAACCGCGGGATCGAATTCGCTGCCGGGGGCGAGACGGGCCTGCAGGGCCGGGCTTCGATTCCCATCCGGACCATGGACATGAACACCC
>DAOWLV010000412.1 GCA_030643455.1 Candidatus Krumholzibacteriia bacterium
ACCGATTCCACGCTGGAGATCACCACCTGGAACCTGGAGCGTTTCGCGAAACAGGGCGACGCGACGGTGACCGCGGTGGTTCAGGCCATTGAAGCCATGGATGTGGACATCATCGCGTTGCAGGAAATCAAGAATTTCACCTATTTCCGCCAGATGCGTCAGTTGCTCCAAAGCTGGGACGGAGACCGGGCCACCAGCGCCGGATACGATATCAACCTGGCCTTCCTCTACCGCATCGACGGCGAGCTCGAGGTCGATTCGGTCTACGAGATCCTGGTCGAGTTTCGCCGTGAATTTCCCCGCCGGCCGCTGGTGCTCGAGGCCCGGTACAATGAAGTCCCCATCGTGGTCATCAACAACCATTTCAAATGCTGCGGTAACGGGACCATCGATGAAGAGGATGAATGGGACGAGGAAACCCGCCGCCGGGATGCCAGCCTGTTGCTGGACGAATTCATCCGGAACAATTACGAGGGCAAGCATGTAGTGGTGGTGGGTGATTTCAATGATTCCCTGACCGATACCCCGTCCCGCAATGTATTCCAGAATTTTATTGATGCCCCTGACGACTACCGATTCGTCGACATGGGCATCGCCGAGGGTTCGGGAACCGGCTGGTCGTTCCCCGGCTGGCCCAGCCATCTGGACCACATCCTGGTCGGCGGGTCGCTGTTTGAAACGCTTTCCGGAAACGACACCGAGATCATGGTCGTTCCCCTGCACGCCTACTTCCCCAACGGCCTGACGGGCTACGATCCCCTGATCAGCGACCACCTGCCGGTTGTCCTGAAGATGGGGTTCTAGCAGGCTGTTGAAAAACTCCTCCCGGCGTCATGCACGCCTTGCCAATCCGAACTCTGCGTTTCGAATCCTTGCCGTAGCTATGGCTACGGCTGCGAATCCGTGCCTTGATCTCGGCTCGGCAAGGCGCACCTGCCACCAGAATGAGTTTTTCAACAGCCTGCTAGCGGTCCGGTCTAACCCAGCACCTCGTCGTACACATCCTGGTTGAAACCCACCAGCACGGTTTTTCCCCGCACAACAGTCGGCGCCCTCAGGTTGCCGGTCGTCCCGAGCATCACGGCCAGCAGTTCGCTCTTCTTGGGCTTGTCCTTTTTCATGTCGAAATCGGTGACCTTCTTGCCCTTCATCACGATGATCCGGGAAGCCTTTCCGACAATTTCCCAGGCCTTGCCTGCGCCGAGCTTGGCGCGGGCACTGGTCTCTTCCTTGATGGCGAAGTCATGATCCGCAAGGTACCCCTGCGCGCGTGAACTGCTCGTTCAACCCTTGCGGTGGTAGTACCAGTCGATGCGTTTGGCCACGTGTGACTCCCTGATTGGGTCCCGGGGGACCGCCTCTGGTATTGATCCTCGCCAATGATGGTAACCGGGATTGCCCCAAAGACAACTCCCGGTTCAATTTAATGTCTGAATAAACATATCACTGAAAGTGTAGTTGCAGAATCTGGAAATGAGTGTTTCTTGTGCTGCCGCCCATTTCCCGATCGGCCCTCGCCTTGCCGGTCACCCGAGCAGCCTGCATCAGGAGGTATGGAGACATGAGCAGCATCACCATGGAAATCCTGAAAAACATCGAAATCGGCAAACCCCGACAGCACGAAAACATGACCATCCACCCGGTTATCTACCGGGGACCGATCGGCCCGGACTACATCTCGCTGGATGTGGCCCTGGAGGTAAAGGAAGTGGTGATCACCGAAGTTTCCGAAGGGGGCAGCGTTCCGGCCCTGGCCCTGAAAAACAATGCCCAATCGGCGGTCCTGATCCTGGATGGAGAGGAGTTGCAGGGGGCCAAGCAGAACCGGGTCCTGAACACCACCATCATGGTGGGTGCCGGGGAGCAACTGACCGTGCCGGTCAGCTGCACCGAGCAGGGCCGGTGGTCCTACAGTTCAAGGGAGTTTTCCTCTTCCGAACACGTCATGAGGCATGATGTCAGGTCGCGGAAGATGGGATCGGTCCACGATTCGTTGAGTCAGGGAAGGGGTTACGCCAGCGACCAGATGAAGGTCTGGGAAAATATTCAGATGATGGCTGCGGAATCGGGAGTATCTTCTCCCACCAGCGCCATGAGCGACACCTTCATGAAACACAGGGACAAGGTCGATGCCTTCGTGTCGGCTTTTACGGTGGAAGAGAACCAGGCGGGCCTTTTGGCGTTCATCGACGGGAAACTGGCGGGATGTGACTTCGTATCCCGTCCCCAGGTCTATGCGGGGTTGCACGCCAAACTCCTTCGCAGTTACGCGGTGGATGCCGTGGTGGCAAAGCCCCGGCGCATGGCAAATGAACGGTCCGGGGCGGCGGGTGATCCGGTGGCCGATTTCCTGGCCGCGATGGCGCAGTGCAAGACCGAGACTTTCGTATCGGTGGGCATGGGCCAGGATGTCCGGTTTCTCGGTCAGGATCTGATCGGTTCCGCACTGGCCGTCGAGGGGGAAACGGTCCACGCCGCTTTTTTCCCGAAACCGGCGGAAGACAACCGCCAGTCCCTGGACCAGATGCTCAAGAGCAAACTGCGCGCGGGTAACTTGTGGGAGAAGATGTCGGGTTAGATCCCAACTGGTTTCCAGTTCCTGGATTGGGAATTACACCAACCCCGACCTGGACTCTCTGATCCCCGGTTACGATGGACGTCTTAATTCGCCGGACTACTTCACCAGGGCCATTTTCTGGACCTTGACCTCACCGCCGGTCCGGGCCTCGTAGAAATAGATTCCGGAAGAGACACTGCCGCCCTGGTTGTCGGTGCCGTCCCAGACGATTGTCTGGTCGGCGCCCGCGGGCCGGGTGCCATCGATCACGGTCTTGACCAGCTGTCCGCGCACGTTGTAGATGCAAAGCTTCAGATGACCGGCGGTGGGCATCGAATACTTGATCGTCGTGCTCGGGTTGAAGGGGTTCGGATAGTTGCTGGTCTGGAAAGTGATGCCGGGCGGGACCGAGGACACGTTCTGGGGATCACCAGCGACACCAAAATAAGTCAGGACGTCTCTCAGCAACTGGGCGCGGCCCGGCAGGAGATTGCCGGCAGCGTCGGGATCCGTGTAGACGTACATCAGATCCACGGGCATCGAGATGGCCCTGCTGCCGCTGGCCATGATGTTCAGGGTGGCGGCCGAATAGGGGTATAGCCATCCGTTGGGGTCATCGAATGCCGCCAGGCGCTGGCCG